>SMXK01000110.1 GCA_004356265.1 Bacteroidota bacterium | reverse complement strand
GTGTGCGAATGGTGTGCGACTATCAGGCAGCGCGAACTGCCGGTTCGTCGAGAGAGGGGATTGCTTCATCGGTTATTTGCTCTGAATCAAATGCCGTAGCACCTTTGACTGGATTCAACACCCGTATTGAAGAAGGAGAGGAGTTTTTCTCCTCCAGGAAGCAATGAATCGTAAAGTCACCCACGAGTAACACGATGTAGACCGTGCATGCAGTTGCTGCGCCCATCGCGACCGCGGCCAGGGTTCCAGCCTGGCGAGACAAGAATTCAAAAACGGCCAGGAAGCCGACGAGAAAACTGAACTGTGTAAAGAGGGCACGCATCGTATTTTATCAGGAATCGTTTTCGATTACGATATCCTGGATTACAAAGCGTGTGCCAGCCGGTAATACGGGCTCTTCATCCCTGTGTGATCGACTGTTTTGAGGGTGTCAGGAACGGGTATTTCTGACTCTTGCGGCGGTATCTCTGAAATTCACGCCACGGATTAAGAATTGTTGTAAATGCGCCGATAATTGTCACGAGCGCTTCAAAGGCGCTTTTCATGACGATCTGACGCTCCCCGCTGTGATCCAATCCGGAGAAATCCGGGAACAGCTTAAAATTTATTTTTAAGCCCATTTTTCTGACACCCGGTACGATGGCCGGAACGGAAAATTATTCCTCTACCAGGACCGCGAAGACACTTTTTTCCGGACGATAATCTAATCGATGTCGCCGTCCTCGCGGTATTTCCGCAGTTTATTGCGGATTGTTCGGGCACTGATGCCCAACTTAGCAGCAGCAGCTTGCTGATTATTGTTCGAATCCGTAAGCGCTTGAAGAATCATGTATCGTTCCATGTCTTCGATGGTCGTAAGCTTGCTTTTTCCGTCCTCGTCATCCGCCTGAGAAATTGCTGATCCTGCGGAAAAGAACTCATCAAAGACGTCGGACACTTCCACTACTGACCGGTCTGCAGACAAAATCACGCCCCTCTGAACCATGTTTTCCAGTTCTCTGACGTTGCCTGGCCAGTTGTAGCTTGTGAACTTGGCCTTCAGCTCCTCCGAGATAGATTTGGTTTCGTACTCATACAGACTGCAATATTTCGAGACAAAAAAATCGGCCAGAAGCAATACGTCACCTTCCCGGTCACGCAAGGGGGGAACTGTGAGCGGAAATACAGATAACCGGTGGTATAGATCTTCCCGGAAGGAGCCGTCTCTGATCGCATCTGCCAAGGTCCGGTTGCTGGTGGCGATCACCCGGACGTCAACTTTCTTGATCGTAGTGGAGCCGATTTTCTGAAATTCATTTTCCTGCAACACACGAAGCAGCTTGGCTTGAATTGAGAGGTCAATTTCGGTGATTTCATCCAAGAGAAGCGTACCACCATCTGCCACCTCAAACGCGCCGACCATGTCATCAATGGCACCTGTAAACGCTCCTTTTCTGTGTCCGAACAGGTGGCTTTCAACCAATTCCCGGGGCAGATTCGCGCAGTTAAGTGTATAGTACGGGCCTGAAGCCCGGTCACTCATCTGGTGAATCAGTTTCGCGAGTATTTCTTTCCCCGTGCCGGATTCGCCCATTATAAACACAGGGGCCTGATTGTTACTGACCCGTGGGAGCACTTCTTTGAGCCGCGTAATACTGGCAGAATCTCCGATGTATTCAACCAACGATGACGTGTCTATTCCGCCTCCTTTCTTAATCTTAATACCAGTTCCGGACACCCCCTGGTCGTTCGGAGCCGGTATGTCTTTCGAAAGTGACTGTTGAACTCGTTCTACAAGTTCAGCAGTTGAAAATGGCTTGGGTATATAATCAATGGCACCATGTTGCATCATTCGGACGGCGTGTTGCACGTTGGCGTGCGCCGTAACCATGATTACCCGCATGCTAGGATAATTTTGTCGGATATGACCCAGAAGAGCAAATCCGTCCATGTCTGGCATCATGAAATCGGTCACAACCAGGTCAAACGTTTCCTTTTTTAATGTTTCAACCGCCTGAACGGCACTGGAGCAACATGTGACCGACATGCCATGGCGGGAGAAAAGACGTTCAAACAGGCTGTGAAGCAACTGTTCGTCATCAACGAACAGAATCCGGGGTTCTTTCTCCATTATTGATCAGTATCAGGCAGGCAACTATAAAATTGAGTTGCCAATATACTGGAGCGGGTGCGTAGGAGAAAACCTCTCAGAAATTACTCGTTTTCAGAATAAACCGGAATTTTGAGGGTAAATTCTGTGTACTCGTCATCTGAGTCAGATGTAATAGTCAGCTCTCCTTTATGAATTCGAGCTATACGACGGGCCAACACCAGACCCAGACCCAAATTGGCAGACTTTGTTGTGTAAAATGGTTTAAACACAAGTGATTCATCCGATTGCGCCAGATTCGTGTTGTCATTCCGAATCGAATATTCGGCCCAGTTCTGGTCTTTCGACAACCGGGCAGTACACGTGATTCGAGAAAAGTCTGACGATTCCGCTTCGAATGCATTTCTAAGAACGGAGAGAAGTGCTTGTCGGATAAGAATTTCATCCGCACGGATAAAAATGGAGGAATCAATCGTCCGGGAAACAGCAATTCGTTCAATCTCGGAATCTGCAAGAGCGAACAATACGTCTTCGGGAATTTGGCTCGCCTGTACTTTCCGGAAATTCGCTTCCAGGGGATCGTTGTAGTATTGCAAATCCGACAGGATTCCCTCTATTCTGGATGTGCTTTCCATCACTCGGAATGCCAGTTGCCTCTGTTCCGGGCTTTCGATTGTTTCAAGAAGTAAGTCCGTATATCCCTCTATACCTGTCAGAAGGCTCCTGATTCTGTGTGCCATGACCTGCGCGAACGAAGAAACGGTAGGCTGCTCATCGTGAGGAAATTTATTGTGCAGAGCAAACCCAATCGAAGGCCTGTTATCTGCCATCGGGCGCCGTGATCTCGCGCGGCGGGCATCGTTCGCCTGGCGCATGGAATTACTGGATATTGAGTCGAAATCGTACATGTGTCAGCAGATTATTGATTCATAGAGCTGGCGTCGTCCACCCGGTCCGCGTCTGTATTTCTTGCGGTGTATCGATTGGATCGGGTCTGCGAAGACGGTGGTAAATCTGAATTCAACCGTGAGCCGGAGGCTGAGCGAATCGGCGTGCAAATCTCGGCCAGAACTCGACTGAAAGAATGAAGCTCGTCTATCATAGCGTCAACGCTTGTGAATGAAGTAAATCCCTGGTCGATCAACAATTGCCAGACAGGGGAGTCTGCACACTGATTAAATGACACGCGTTTACCGGCTGCATAACCTGCACAGGAAGCAAAAAGACTGGCTGCATGAACAATCCATAATCGCGGATTTGAATCCGGAGATTTTTCCGAGACAAAAGGGTCAAAAGCATATCGCATTATTATCGACAGCTTTTCGGGAAACTGCATTTTTCGGGCAAGAAATTCGCCTGCCTCACCGTGGTTAAACCCAAATGCAAGGCTCTCAACAGTTTGCAGATCTGCTCCTTTTATCTGATCCCACAGAGACGATTCACTATATATGCAGTTGGACTCTTCTCTGAAGTTGTTAAATATCATGTGTTTACCAACGTCGTGAAGAAGGCCTGCGGTGAACGCGGGACCCGCTTCTGTATGATCTTCGCCGCTCAGATGAGCAGCCAAATTCGCGGTTGCAATCGAGTGCCGTTGAAGCGATTTTTCGGCCCGCGATGTCGCTGAGGACCCGGCCAGAACGGCGTCGGCAAATTCTGAACCCGTTGCATAAGAGATCATTCGGGCAATTCCTCTCAATCCGAGTATATCGAAAGCTTTTCTGAGAGAGTCAACTGTGGAGCGGATGCCGTAATACGAACTATTCGCCTTTTTCAGGATCCATACAGCCAGGAGGGGATCTGAAGTTGCTATGTCGAGCAACTCACTGAACTGTGGTTTCCTTTCTGAGCTCGCCAGTTGTTCTGCAAATTCCCGGATCTCGTTCGTGGCCGGTTTGCGGAGCGTTAGCATTCCAAATGGACTGCTGATGATTTTTCCAGTTTGTGACATAATAGTAGTGATGCTGGCGGACGCGTTCCAATGGGTTGATCAAGCAGCCGTTCTAAGTCCTCCTCCTTTTGCCATCATTCGAGCCTCCTCGATTTGACCCTCCCGGATACACAATCCAACGAGGCGCCGGCGAAGAAGGTCGTCGGTCGGATGCGTCATAAATGCGGATCTGTAAAGAGGAAGGGCCTCTTTTGTCCATCCGCTTTTGACGATGGTCTGAAGTATCTGATCAACCAAATCAATTGACTTGTTGACGATGAGTCTCTCGGCAGCAGCGGCGGCGCCACTTGCTGAATCGAGGTAGAGAGAAAGTTTAAAAGTGTCTTCAACGAGTGTCGTTGGCATGTCAGAAACGCCCCCCGGAACTGCCGTTGACAGGTGCATCCGGACTTCTTTCCATGCTTTGCAATTCCACGCCCACGAAGCCAGCGCCAATTCGATAGTCTCCAGGCTGAGGCCCTCATCCCATCTGGCTTTCCGTTTCGGGAGTGTCGCATCAACCATATGTTTGTAGGCAGCTGAATACCGTCGCCGAAGTGTCAGGACCGCAAGTACGATCCGATTTGACGTAAACTGTTTCGGATAGAGCGTCAATGAGCGCCGGGCGTACCTATCGGCAGCATCAAGACCACCTAACACATATTCCGAGCCTGCGATAGCTGCATTCAGCGCTGCTTTTTCTTCCTTTGATTTCTCCTCCCCGGACGCGAGAGCATTAACTGCAATCTGACGGGCCTCCAGGGGCGAATTATTGTTAAGCGCTGTCCATGCCGCCTGAACATCTGCAAATACTATCTCTACAGCGTCAAAGCGAAGTTGCGGAAGCATGTGGTCCGACAGGTGTCCATCGAACGTGATTTTCTGTGGGCTGCGGTTACTCATGATAAATTTTTGTTTGTCCTGGCTGTGATCTGATATCCATCGATGCCAGAACCGCTATCAAATGTTTTGCCAATGCTGAATCCGGCTAAAAAGACCGTTCCAGGACCAGAATGAACAATCTTCGCAGGAATCTTTTTCCCACAGGTGGGCCGTTCTTTCCGGGGAAACGAACCGACGTCAGATCATGTGTGTGTAATTATGCCCCACAAAAAAAGGGTCCGACCCCAAGGCCAGACCCTTTTTCAGCATCGAAGCTGAACAATCAAATAAATAGGCGTGCTAATTTACGCTTCTACCGTATCGATATGTACAAACCTACGGTTGTTCCGGCCTTTGGTATACCGAACCTGTCCTGTCGACTTTGCAAACAACGTGTCATCTCCGCCGATCCCGATGTTGGTTCCAGGATGGATGGGTGTTCCTCGCTGCCGAACAATAATGGCTCCCGCTTTCACAAATTCGCCACCGAAAACTTTAATACCTAGCATTTGAGGGTTGGAGTCGCGACCGTTTTTAGTCGACCCCATGCCTTTCTTATGTGCCATTATACTTCCCTCCGGAAATTCGGATAATAAATGTGGATGGGTCTAACCTTTAACTGAATCGATTTTGATGCGCGTATATGGCTGCCTGTGGCCACGAGTGACACGGTAACGCTTACGGCGCTTTTTCTTGAATACAAGAACTTTGTCTGCCTTCACATGCTCGATCACGGTCGCTTCTACACGAGCGCCTTCAACAAGCGGGGTTCCAACCTTAATATCCTTTCCGCCAGCAACAAGAAGTACGTTCTCGAACGACAGCTTTTCGTTTTCTTCGGCGTCCTGGCGCGCCACGTACAAATAGTCGTTTTCGGTGACTTTGTACTGCTTTCCAGCTATTTCAACAATCGCGTACATTGGTATTCTCTTCTTTCGAGCGCTGGGTTGGCTACCGGCGCGAGAGTAAAATTGGGTGCAGGGCGTCTGCTAATTGCGACTGACCGCATCCTGACATAATCCGATCCGAGTTGCTTTGGAGCGAAATGGTACAGCCCACGAAAATACGGCCTTTTCAGATAGACATCAAGAAATGCTAATGACCAAATGGTTAAAGCATGATGAATCTGAATGACTGTTGCAGCTCAGATTATGAAGACCGACGTTTCAAAGACGGGTATAACCGGTCTATCATTTGATTAGCCGATTCGCGGGCAGTAACCAGTTCGACCGAGTTATCGTTCAGAATAATAACTTCCGACGGAGCGGGCCTGAGGTTGTATTCAGTGGACATCGAACGGCCGTACGCGCCGGCGTCCATGATAGCGAGAATGTCGCCCACTCGAATGGTTTGGATCATCCTGTCTCGCGCAAAAAAATCTGCAGATTCACAAATGTTGCCCACGACCTGATACGGATGCAACTCCCCGTCCGGATTCGACAGGTTAAAAATAGCGTGATAGGCGTCGTACATAGCCGGCCGTAAAAGATGCCCCATACCGGAGTCCACTCCCGCAAATATTTGGCCGTTGGAGTTTTTTACAGTGTTCACCTGAACCAGCAACGTTCCGGACTCGGCGACGATAAATCGGCCGGGTTCAAAAACAAAAGTCAGATCCTCGGAAGGATGTTCTTCCCTGAACGACCTTAAGGGATTGATAATCTTCGACTCCCATTCAGACAGATCAAGAGGGTTTTCATCCGGGCGATAAGGAATTCCAAGTCCGCCGCCGAGGTTAATGAACGCCAGGTCGTGAAATGATCGAGCGGCATCGAGCAGAACAGATATGGCGCGCCACACAATATTTGTATCGAGAATCCCGGACCCGATATGCTGGTGGAGTCCAACGATTTTCAGATTGTACTCTATCGCGATAGAAAGAACATCAGATACTTGTTCGACACCGATCCCAAACTTGCTTTTGTCTCCGGCGGTGATTACATGCGCGTGATGGCCTGCTCCGATCTGGGGGTTCAAGCGAATACAGACGGACGAACCCGGCAAAATCTCACCCAGCGTTTTAAGCCTGGATAACTCGCCGACATTTACGGTCACACCTCGATCGAAAGCGTTGACCATCTCGGCATCCGTCATGTTATTAGCCGAGTAAAAGATGGCATCCTTCTCAAATCCAAGCCGGAGTGCAAGCTCAAGTTCAGCCGGTGAGACGGCGTCTACACCCATGCCCTCATCTCTGATCATCTGAAGGATCCGGATGCTCGCATTCGCCTTCATTGCATAAAGCAGTCTCGACTGAACGCCCTCAGTGTGTGTTCTGAGAAGCTGAATCTGTTCTCGAATTCTGTCCAGGTCGTACACGAAAGTGGGGGTTCCGAACTCATGCACGGCAGACAGAAGTGTTTCTTGCTTGCGCGGATATTTCAGGAACGGAGAGTCGGTTGTCATCAAAGAATTAC
The DNA here is from genome assembly GCA_004356265.1 of Bacteroidota bacterium. Taxonomy (GTDB): domain Bacteria; phylum Bacteroidota; class Rhodothermia; order Rhodothermales; family UBA10348; genus N075bin62. Next base: position 4,550 of record SMXK01000110.1, on the reverse strand, counting down.
TTGTTCGAAGTCCAGGTTTTCGCCGGCCAGCACAAAAACAGTTGTAGGGAGCTGGGAAGTCCGCTTCTGAAGAGATTCGTAATATTCTTCGAAGTTATCTCCCGGCGCGGCCATTCCGAGAAACACAAGATCTGTATCGGTGGAAGACTGCCGTAAGATGTCTGGGAAGCTGCGACCATCAGCGACCAGAATTTCCGTATCTGCATTTATGCGAGTTGCGGCCAGCAATGTAGAGATATAGCCTGTGCTCCGTACGCGGCGTCTTTGGTTGGTACGACCATTTTTACTCGTACACGAGATCCACGCCACCTGAGGCTTGTCTGCAAGAGATAGGACAATATGAGCATCAATCCGCCATTCCCGTGTTGACCGCCCCACCAGACGTCAATTCTTTTGCGCAATCCGAATCCACGTTCTTCATTCAGTCGGACAATCATGGTATTGCGTTGAGCGGAGTGAAAATATCGGATCATGTCACAATATTCCGCTCGATGCCCGGGTACCTGGCTGTCTCCGAGCATAATCGTGTTCGGTACCAGCATTCCAAGCCCATACGCCTCGACGAGTTGCTTTGCACCGAGAAATGGGCTTTCTGCTGGCACGAGTCTGACCAGGGCCTGAATACCATGCCGGTCCAAATACTCGTAGATCGTGGACGAAAGTGCCCTGATTCTTTCTGATGAAACGGATGCAGCAGGCAAGATGCTCGATACCGTGAGCAGCGCTCGATTGTGGGAAAGAGCTGATGCCAGGCGGATAAGATGCCACCTTCGTGTGGGAGCGCCGGACAAGACCAGAATATGGGGTCGCCAGTTTTTCGGATCGGGAGTTCGCCTGATTCTGAGAAGGCCGACCCGGGTTAAATTCATCCAGATACCGAGTTTAACATCCCCCCATGCCGACTTCATTTCCCTGTGTTCGAGCCAAAAATAAATGGCCATAACAAAACTACCCGCCACCGCTGTTGCAATCGGATCTATCAAGAACATTACGCCCATGCATCCAAGAGCTCCTGTAAGAGACAGAATCCAATGGACTCTGAATTTTGGTCGGTAGGATGGATTTGCCAGAAATCTTTCGAGACCCGCGGCGATATTCAATACGCCATATGTAGTCAGGAAAAACATCGTCAAGATCGGCGCGACGAAATTCAGATTTCCTACCAGGACAACAATCATAGCTAACCCACATGTGACGATCGTTCCTGTTCTGGGCTGGTCAGTAGGCCCGACCCCTTTCCCGAGGAAATTCAACCATGACGGTAGAATGCGATCTTTGGCCAGAGCCTGCAGTACCCTGGGTGCACCCAGAATACTTCCGACCGCACTCGACAGTGTTGCGCCCCAGACGCCCAATAATATGGCGTCACCCCAGTAGGATATCCGACGCATGATCAGCGGATCGTTGATCAATTGTTCTGGAGTGGCCCTCGACGAGAGCAGAAACGGAACGAGCATATAGATGACAAATCCCACGGCCACAGCCGCCAGTGTGCCCGTTGGGATAGATCTTGCCGGGCTTCGCAGGTCTCCCGACATATTCACACCTGCCATAATGCCGGTTACAGCCGGGAAAAAGACAGCAAAAACGACCCAGAAATTTTCTCGCTGGACAGGAGTGACTTCCGCCAGATTGGCAGCAACCGGGATCGACTCCGAGGCGTCTCCCCCTAATATCAAAGAAATAAACGACAAGCCTATGGCCGCCATTATGATATATTGAGATCGTATCGCCGTTCTGGTCGAGCGGAGAGCCAGAGCGGCTACTAAAGCGGTTGTGATCAAGGCCACGATTTTGGCATTCAAGGCAGGGAATACGTTGGCCAGACTTTCCGCAAACCCGATCGTATAGAGCGCGACAGATAACGCTTGCGCGAGGTACAGTGGTATTCCGACCGCTCCGCCTGCCTCGATTCCGAGGGATCTCGAAACCATATAGTAGGCTCCGCCTCCTTTCGTATCCTGTGCAGTCGCGATCGAGGAGATAGACAGAGCTGTCAGGAAAGTTATCAGCGTCGACAACGTCACAATTGATAACGTGCCCCACAGCCCGACGTTGCCTACTACCCAGCCAAGGCGGAGGTAGAGAATGACTCCCAGAATCGTCAGTATTGAAGGCGTGAATACCCCTTCAAAGGTTGACAAACGCGAGTGCGCGACCTGTTCTGCTTCAGGATCTGCTCTCGATTTTCCGTAGGTTAAACCCATGGATCACAACAGCAATTCCGCGAGAATATAATCGGCGAACAAGATGTTTACACAGCTTACAACGACAGCACTCGTTGTACTTCGACCTACACCGTCCGCGCCTCCATCGGTCGAAAAGCCTTTCCAACATGCGATCGAAGTGATCAGGAATCCGAAGGCAAGCATTTTGGTCATCCCATAAAATGCGTCGAAGAGTTTAAAGAACTCTCGACCGCCTCTGATAAATGCTTCGAAAGAAAGGTAGCCCAGAAATTCTCCAGAATATCCGCCCGCAATCACGCTGACGACGACTGAAACGACATAGAGCGCGGGAAACATTAACGTCGCCGCCATTACGCGCGGCAATACGATAAATCCTTCCGAGTTAACACCCATGACTTCCAGTGCATCAATCTGCTCTGTGACTTTCATGGTCCCTATTTCCGCAGCAATGCTGGCTCCGATTCGCGAAGCGAGGACCAGCGCCGGGACAAGGGCCGCCATCTCCAACATCAATGTGGGAATGACCGCAGCCCCGATGGAGTCTTCGCTCAGGACAGTATTCTGGAGTTGGTAGGCCGTTTGAACGGTCAACACCACACCTGCGAAAGCACTGGCCAGGATGATGACAGGGATGGATTCAACTCCTATCCGTACCATTTGCCGCAACAGCGACTTACGGAAATGCTCAAGATCTCTCGCTGATGCGAAGGCGCGTCCGATAAACATTGTGTAGTCGCCCACGCTCGCGACGAGTTTAAGAGGTTTGCTAAGCAGCATACGGGTTGTTCTGATTCAGATTACCGGGCGGGAATTTACGCCATTCATCTCGATGTGTTGTACAATCTGTAATTGTTTCTCAGTTTGTCGCCCCGGGGTATCCGCTTCCGGAACGATCCGGCCCCACCAGAACCCATACCAACTGGAGTAAATCTCAATGAGTGAAACGACCCATTATCGATGGAACGACATGCCAAAAGAACAAGTCTCAAGCATGATCGACAGGCGCCTCATCATCGGAGATAAAATGATGCTGGCACACGTTTACCTTAAAAAAGGGTGCATCGTACCGCGACATCAACACGAGAATGAGCAGATTACTTATATCCTTGAGGGTGCACTGAGATTTTTTATCGGTGAAGACGGTTCGACGGTTATCGATGTGCGAGATGGCGAAGTATTGCATATTCCCTCGAATGTCTGGCACAGAGCCGAGGCGCTGGAAGACACCCTGGATGTGGACATATTCTCGCCGCCCCGTCAGGATTGGATCGATAAAACCGACGACTACCTTCGGGACAGTTAGGGCCCGTAACGATACACAGGATGGCTTCAGCAAGTGTTAACAGGCCTTAGGCGATCGTCTATTCCCGGTCAGGGGTCGGTTTGAACTTTTCTATCTCTGCCGCGACGGCAACATCAGCCTTTTTCTGAATGACTGTCATCAGCGCGAACATCAGAATGTTCAATACCACCAGGTCGAAAGCGAAAAAGATCCAGAAATTACCCACGGCCCAGGAAAACACGAATACGATCATCCTGGTGTTCGTGGTAAGGGCGTTGTAATACTTCAACAGCGACTTATTCTGAGAGCGATAAAATGCTTTTAGTTCTAAAGGGATATCCGGCCCAAAGTAGCTGGTAGTCAACCCGATCAGTCCTCCGGATCGTTCAGCAAATTCTTCCTGTCTTTTAGAATATCTGATGTATCCCCCGAGCAACAGTTTCTCCAGAAAATTACCCTTCCATGGCATTTCCGCTCGGTCTTTAGTGAGCGCAACTACCGATTCGATCTCGGCAGTTCCTGGTTTTTCCACGAAGAATAAATAGGCGTTTCGATAAAAGTCTGCGAGTGAACTTTGATAAGAATGAGCCAGCCCCGCAGAGACAACAACCGGCCACACCCACCATTCGCCGGTGGCAAGGTATAAGCGATATCCGACACTCAAATACAGGCTGGCAAATTTGACCGCATCGGAAATTCCATCCAGCATCCGGCCCAGTCGTGACTTCATGTTGGCCATTCTGGCAAGCTGTCCGTCCGCACCGTCAAGGGCCTGACCCAACATCCACATGAATATCCCGATGACATTGATCCACGGATTCAGCGGGATAAACAGCAGCCCCGAGACGACGCCGACCATCATACCGATGATCGATATTTGATTGGGTGTCATCCGAAGTTTGTGGGCGCCGACAGCCAGTGCATATCCCCATGGGCGATACAAATAGATATCGACTATTTCTTCGACATCTCTGGCCTTATAAGTTTCTGAAACCTTTCCCATAGAAGGGGTACCCTACCGAATCCTGATCACAATCAAACTTTCTCCGAAGCGACCAAAGATACTCTTATGTGAGATT
>SMXK01000109.1 GCA_004356265.1 Bacteroidota bacterium | reverse complement strand
TTCTTCGGTCGTAGAAACAGCGACGACGGGTTTTTGGTCGGAGAACAGCTGGCGAAGCCGGGAGATGCATGGCAGATAGCGGTTTACGAAACTTGGTTCAGGAGACGGTTTCCAGAAGACCCCGGAGTTCGAAGTAATATTATTGCCATTCCGGACTCGCTCTTGACCGGGAACGGTGACTTTGTTGCGATGAGTCCAAGCGATCATTTATTCCTGAATTTTAAACTGGACTATAGAATCAGTCCAATGTTCAGGCTTTCATACAGTTTTTTCTTTGACGATGGGAATGGCAAAGCCTATGACGACAATTATCGCTTTACGCCTGATGGGATCAAGAATGTTGATAGTCAAAGCCAATTCCATATTCTCAATTTTAATCATACTCTGGGCTCAAGGGCCTTTTATACGGCCAGCCTGAGTTACTCAAAGGCCCGGCAGAACTCTTTTCTTTTTGAGGATGTTGCTGATCCCCGTTTGCAAACAGTGTTCACTTCAAGGGATCGATTTCTTCTGGGTGGAACTAAGGGCGGAATTGACAGGGTAGAAACTGACAAATTGTTGGCGAAGGTAGATTTTACCTGGCAAGTGGACAATTATAATCTCCTGAAGTTTGGCAGCGAATTTGTGTCGCATCGTGTTTACTTCGAAAGCCTGTCACCTGAGTTTTCAGATGAGCCCGGTCTCGGCAATAATTTTTTCCCGGCCGATGCGACGATGTCTTTTGAAGAGTTTCTCGCACAATCAAGGCGGGCTTTAATTGTACCACCGCAGTTAGCGGCTAGCGGGGAAACAGGATTCAGTGATCTTCAATATGAACATCACCCGACCGAGTTTGCGTTTTACGCTCAGGACAAGTTGGAGCTTAATGAGCTGATTATAAACCTGGGACTGAGGTTCGACTTGTTTCGCCCTGATCATCTGGCTCTGGTAAATCCACGGGTGAATCCGGTTGTTGGCAGCGTAAGTCTACTCAGCTCGTCGGATACGCGACCAGCAGAAACGACCACGCAAATCAGCCCGCGATTTGGGATCGCTTACCCCATTTCGAATAAGGGCGTATTCCACGTTGCGTACGGACATTTCTTTAAAACCCCGCCGTTCGAACTCTTGTATGATAATTCTGAGTACAAAGTTAACGGTATCGATGGACCTGTCGTTGGGAATCCAGATCTGAAGCCCCAAAAAACGATTTCGTATGAAATTGGCCTGCAGCAGGAGGTGTTCGAGAATGTCGGTTTGGATGTGACGTTATTCTATTCAGACTACAGCAACCTCATCGGTTTAGAGGTGATTCGTCAGATCGGTAATTTCAGCAGCTACCTCCGCAGAACCAATTCAGCAAACGGTACAAATCGAGGATTTACGATCGCTCTTAATTCCCGAAGCAGTAGTGGATTTATTTCGGGGAGTATCGATTATACACTCCAGTTTGGACAGGGAACGGAATCTGATCCCGACAATATTGCAATCGTTCAAACAGCTGGTGCGTCAGGTGGAGCTGTGCAGGATGCAGAGAAGCAGTTTTTACCACTGGACTGGGATCAACGACACTCTATTAACGCAACATTGGCGATCGGGAAACCCAATTCCTGGTTGGTCAGCTTCATTGGTCGCATTTCGAGCGGGCAGCCTTATACGCCGCAGCCATTGCGGCTCGACGCTAATACCAAATTCAAGAACACGGACAGCAAGCCAATTCGACACAACGTCGATCTATATCTGAAAAAGGATTTCCGCATCGATTCAAACTCACTATCTCTTTTCCTGCGAGTTTACAACCTATTTGATCAAGCGAATGAGTTGACCGTTTTCTCTGTAACAGGCAGAGCTGTTCGGGATCACCGATTTCCTGTTGAAGAAACGTTGGACTCCGCCCGACTCGTCGGGCTGTTTACGCTGGATGATGTAGACACCCATCAGAACTGGTTTTCTGAGCCGCGAACGGTTCAACTCGGGTTAACTTTTAATTTTGGATCAGGACAACGCTAGACGTGCCGGTACGGAGAAACGCCGGAGCAGATAACCATCATATTACCCAGAATGGAATTCAAGAAAAAAGTCCTGAAAAGAACAGTAAGAAACATCAGCGCGGTTGTTGCATCGTTGTTGCTGATAGCGATTGTTACGGGTGTGTTAGCGAGAACAAAAGAGGAAGCTCCACAGCCAACCAAGAGCTTTTATAACTTTTTTCTCAATCGCACCGGTATTCATAACGGAAATCTGATTCGGACAGCTTTTTCTAATTTTGGCAATCTTGGCAGCCGAACTCTGAAGGAAGCCCGAATGGAATGGCCGATCGGGAGTGGCGTAACATATGGTTTTGAGTACATATTCTGGGTCGGATCAGAAGTCGTAACGGACGCCGGAGATACTCTGCACATAATCAGCGACAGGTATACGGGCAGCGCCCGGGATGTACCGTCACCGGAAGATCATAACTGGGGGTGGGAACCACCACCGGGTTACTTTAATGATGGACAGATTGCCTTTGGTGTCGACGAAGATCTCAACGGTAACGGTGTACTGGATGAAGGCGAAGATCTGAACAACAATGGTCAGCTTGATCACGAATTGATCAACCGTGTAGAATTCCCAGCTATGAGCCATTTGCCACAGACATGGCCTTATGACTGGCCGCCAAGCAGTTTTCCAGGCGATCCCGGCACTCGGCGCAATAAGTGGAATGGCCTTTTCGGCGCTTTTGTGCGCGCAGATCAGGAAAGTTATTACGTTATCGACGACAGGAGTAACGACGAGTTTCCGTACTTCCCGTTTCCTGAAAGTCCACAACCATTTCTCGAGGGTGGCAGGCGTGGAGTCGGGCTGCAGGTGGATGTTCGAAATTTTCAGTGGAGTAATCCGCTTGCTGAAGATATTCTCATATCCATTTACAAGATTACGAATCGCAGTCAGAAACAGCTGAATAAAAATATTGTCGGCATGTACGTGGATGCCGATATCGGCCAAGGTGATTCGGAAGATGACGCATCGTCGTTTGATACATTTGACGACATCACATTCCAATGGGATCTGGATGGCTTGGATTTACAGGGACGTCCGACGGGATATTTTGGTTTTGCGTTTTTACTGAGTCCGGGGCTGATTGATGGTATCGATAACGACGAAGATGGCATGATAGATGAAAGTCAGTCAGATGGCATTGATAACGATTTCGACTGGAGGTCTTTTCTTGACTCGAATGGCAACGGCAGATGGGATTTCGAAGACGTAAACCTGAACGGTATTCTTGATCCGGGAGAAGATCTGAATGGTAACGGTATTCTAGATACAGAGTTGCTGAACGACGATGTTGGTTCTGACGGCCTTGCGCCTTTTGATGTAGGTTACCCAGGTCCGGATCCCGATGGTACGGAAGGCAATGGCTTTCCAGATCTGGGTGAACCAAATTTCGAGTTTACCGACAATGATGAGATTGATCAAATTGGTTTGACCAGCTTTTTCAGCGGAGGCACCGGTGGAACTTTTGCACCGGGTGACGACGAGGACTATTGGCAGACAAAAATACGTCCCGGAACGTACACCGAAGCGGCGTCAGGATTTGACATAGCGTTTTCGTATGGAAGTGGATATTTCTCTCTGCCACCCGGAGCTTCCGAGACATTCAGTATCGCGAATCTGTTCGGAAACGATCTGGATGACATCCTGCGGAATAAAAGAACGATGCAAAGAATATTCGATTCTGATTTCGATTTCGTAAAACCACCGATCAATTCCGAATTGAAAGCAACGGCTGGCGATCGGCAGGTCTTTTTGACGTGGAATGATACAGCTGAACGATCACGCGATCCGATTTATGGAAATGACTTTGCGATGTACAAGATCTATCGTTCTACTGATCCATTCTTCAACTCCATTAAAACGATCACTGACGCCTTTGGTAATCCAATTCTTTGGGAGCCTGTCGCTCAGTTTGACATTGCTGATGGGTTGACCGGCCCGCATCCTATACCCCTCGAAGGACTCGGGGTCAGTTATGATATGGGTACTGATTCCGGACTCCGGCATTCCTTCGTAGATCACGATGTCGACAACGGCCGGACATATTATTACGCAGTGGTCGCAGTCGACAAAGGATACGACACGGACTTTTTTGAACGGGGTATTTCCGAAATTGAAAATCTCGAACCCATCTCACCAGCTGAATCCAGCAAGAGAATTGAGGTGGATATTCTGGGGAATGTTCTCTCGCTCGATCGAAACGTGGCCGTTGTGGTTCCTAGCGAACCTGCAGCAGGATACAGTCCACCAGAATTCGAATCCGGTGTAGAACACGTAACAGGAGCGGCGACCGGGAAATTTATCCCTGTGATTGTAGATCCTGACGAAATTACAAACCGGGAGTACGAAGTTATTTTCAGCGATGATTCAACTTTGGCACGCATCACAACTGGGTTCGCAGTTCTCGATCGAATGACCGGGGAAATCTTGCTTTCAGGTGAATCAGATTTATTCGGCTCCGATGAGCTGGAAAAAACATTGGTAGATGGGCTACAGTTTAATTTCTTGAATGATAGTGGCGCGGAAATCAACACTGTGGACTGGTCAGGCAGAAGTAATCTGACAGTGACCATAGATCCGGACCCTCAAGTGCGCGCTCCGTTCGATTTCGAAGTTCGAATATTTGAGACTTTTGCCGACACGTCATATTCCTCGTTCAGCAGATTTCAGATTCCGGTAAAATTCCAGGTGTGGAATCTGACTGACGACGTAAAATTGGAATTCCAATTTGTCGAATCGGCAAGCAGTAGAGACAGCACCATTAGTGTCGGGGATGTCTTAACGCTGATTGCCGAACGACGGGGAAGAAATATCACGACGACGTGGCGACTGGAGTTTGATGTTACGGCAGGTCTGAGTCCGGTATCGCCTGAACCAGGTGAGAGTTTGTTTACAACGACTCTTAAACCGTTTTCGTCTCAGGATATTTTCGAATTCTCTACTTCGGGATGGCAAGGTCCTGTAGAAGACGAATTGGAAAATGTGCTGGACAATATTTACGTTGTTCCCGACCCATATGTAGCGGTAAATACGCTTGAACGATTCCAATCGGCGGCCCTGTCCGGGCGCGGTCAGCGTCGAATTGATTTTGTCAACTTGCCTCTGGAATGCACTATCACCATTTTCACGGTAAGTGGACAACTAGTGAGAGTTCTCGAGCACCGGGGATTTCAGGAAAATGGTCGCGAGTCCTGGGACCTGAAAACGAAGGACGGCCTCGAGATCTCTTACGGGACGTACTTCTTCCATATTGAAGCGCCTGGTCTGGGTCAAAAAGTCGGTAGGTTTGCAATTATTAAATAGGACTCCATTTCCCATTTTCAGGATAAGAGATATCCAGATGAGACAAGAATTAAATATTCAAAGAGGCGGACCACAATCTACCCCTGCGAATTCGCCGGGAGTTAAAACATTCCGATTGCGTCTTTTGATTTGTTCTTTGCTCCTACTCGTGACTTGCGAAAATCTGTACGCCCAGAAAGATGACGGCTCCAGACCTTCTTCAGCTGGAACAAACGTTGGAACCACAACCGCCGCCGCCTTTCTTGAAATCGGCGCTGGTGCAGCGGCTCAGGCGATGGGTGGAGCGTTCGTCGCTCTTGCGCGAGATGCAACAGCTATGTATTGGAATCCGGCTGGTATCGGAAATATTTCTGGCTATGAAACTACATTTTCGCACATAAATTGGCTGGTCGACACAAATTATGATTATTTCGGTATCGTCTCACCGATTGGAAAAGGAGCCACTGTTGGTGTAAACGTAACTGTTTTTGGCACCGGGGATCAGCCTGTCCGTCGAGTAGGCCAGGAAGAGGGTACAGGTGAATTGTATTCTGCCCAGGACATAGCGGCCGGCGTTACGCTTGCGCTAAAGCTGACCGATCGGTTCTCTTTCGGGGTAAATGCAAAGTACATCCAGCAGAGGATATGGAACAGCAGCGCCAGCGGCTTTGCGATCGATGTCGGGGGGCTGTACGAAACGCAGTTCGACGGATTACAAATGGGATTCAGTATTTCCAATTTCGGGTCGGACATGAGAATGAAGGGTCGGGATTTACAAAACGTTATCGATCCCGACATCCTCAACGAAGGTGTGGATAATATCGCCGTCAGTTACGATACTGATGCCTTCACCTTGCCGCTGCTGTTCCGTTTTGGTATTTCATACCAGCTGCAGGTGTTCGATCGGACGGACTTAACGGTCGCAGTTGATTTGCTCCACGCAAATAATGATGAAGAGAGTGTCAACGTTGGTGCTGAACTGTTATTGATAGACATTTTCAGCCTCCGCGCAGGGTACCGTTCCCTTTTCTTGACTGACAGCATCGGGGGCCTGTCACTTGGTGCCGGATTACTTATTCCAACCAGATCTGATTTGAAAATCAGTTTTGATTATGCCTATGTAGACTGGGGCATTCTCAACGCAGCCAACATGATCAGTGTTGGCCTCATGTTCTGAATCGTTGCAGTACCTCTTGATCCTAGACAGTGGCTTTTTTTATGTTGAAGTGCAGATCGTTGCGTCGATGGTTTGTCGTCGTGGTGATATTCCCTCTTTTCACCGGGTGCAGTGATGAACAGGCTGGCACGCAACCTGAGATTGTCGCAACAGTTGGCGAGCGTGTAATTACTGCGAGGGAATTTCAGTTAAATTATGAGTTCGGATTTTCATCTTTGAAAAAAGCGCCAGATAGAAAGTTGTCCTATCTGGATTCAATGATCGACGAATTAATCCTGTCAACTGAAGGGTACCGCCTCGGGCTGGATAAAACAGATCGTGTTCAAAATCTTGAAGCACGTCTGCTGCAAGAGTTATTGGTTGAAGAACTCCTCCGGGTAGAAGTCTCTGAAACGATTACAGTCTCCGATGAAGAAATTCGTGGTGCCATAGCCGGTTCGAAGGTGCGATGGAAATTTCGGTACTGGACTGAAACCGACCTTGGGGCGGCGGACCGTATCTACAAATTGATGCAGGAGCAAGGCTACGAAAATGTGGTTGCAGAACGCCTTGCCCGTGAGGAAATCCGACGTGATCCAGCGGATTTTGAGACAGACTATATGACTTGGTTAGAAACGCCTCCTGAGCTGTTGGAAGCCATAAAAGATCTGCAGATCGGCGAACTGTCTGGACCTATAGCATTGGATAACGTCTATTATCTCATCGAGATGATAGATATTCGCAGAGAGGCGCTTGCGGAATTCGATTACGATCAGACACATGACCGGTATAAACAAATTCTGTATCAGCGCAAACTAAAAGCTGCCACGTCTCATTACGTTACCGGGTTTATGACTGCGAAAAACGTAGTCGTCAAAGGCGAGCCATTCCAAATCTTGGTCGAGGCATTGGAGGAATGGAAGTTGCAGAACGATTCGTCCGGCACGTTTTCTGAGGCGATTGAAGTAGCAGGAGACGCAGAACCGGCATTACAAAAGCTAAACCGAAACTCGGGCAAGGTCCTGATCTCGTTTGCAGGAGGGCGATGGTCGATGAAGGAGTTTATCGAAAAGATTG
>SMXK01000108.1 GCA_004356265.1 Bacteroidota bacterium | reverse complement strand
TACTTTCAGCCAATCCGGCGAGCGCGGATGGCCGTGAAGGAATTTCGATAAAGCCGGGGTTTTCATTAAAGAAAATTGGTTCGGGGGCGTTCGTGCTGTATTCGAGTTCGATATATCGGATACCAGTAACCATGCTTTCAGTAGCAAGATTTGCCCGAAGTCCTCGATTTATGGACTCGGAAATTTGCATTTGTGTGTCGAATCCCGCATATGCACCCAAGCTCACGGCCTGATTAATGTCGACCTCAAATTCAACCCGAATCCAACTCTGGTTGCTGCTCGCTGTCCGCTGGAATCCAATCTTGACAACCTTTCCGATTACGACTCCTTTGAATTTTGTGGGTGCGCCAATGTTCAAGCCCGTCACGGATTCATTAAAGAATGTCACACCCCGCAATGTCTTGGAGAACAGGCTACTCGACGTGAGGGCGACGATTCCAGAAATCGACAGGATTAGGCCAACAATGACAAAAACACCGATGGCGGCTAGGTTCTTTTGATTATTCATGGCCTTGCCGGGATTGCGACCCGGGTTATGGTTGTGTTAATTCTCATACAGCGACCGATTCGGACGAACGGGTTAAGAACTGATAAACGTTTGCATTCGGAGGGTTCTTCAGCATCTCCGACGGGTTTCCGAGAGCCGACTGCGTTCGCAACTCTACATCCAGGAATACGGAGTTATCGGCGATCGAAAAAATACTTTGAAGTTCATGGGTGACAATAATAATCGTAGTGCCCAGGCTGTCCCTGAGTTGTAAAATGAGATCATCAAGCCTGCGGGAGCTGACTGGATCCAGACCTGCAGACGGTTCATCGAAGAATAACACCTTGGGATCCAACGCCATTGCTCTTGCAAGAGAGGCGCGCTTTTGCATTCCCCCGGAAATTTCATGTGGGAAAAAACCTTCAAAGCCCCTAAGACCGACCAAAGACAATTTAAGACTTGCAACCTCTTTGATTTCATCCACAGACAAATCTGTGTACTCACGCAGTGGCAGAGCAATATTTTCTGCCAGCGTCATTGACGTCCAGAGCGCTCCTGCTTGAAAAGTGATTCCGAACTGGCGAAGCATCTCCTGTCTTGCTTCTTTGTCGGCAGCCGTAAAACTTCGTCCCTCAAAGCAGACCTCACCTTCAGTCGGATCGAGGAGCCCGATCATATGCTTCAGGAGAGTGCTTTTTCCGCACCCGCTTCCACCCATGATGACAAATATTTCACCACGCGGTATTACAAAATCCAGGTTTCGCATGACGACGAAATCGCCGTATGCCATCGTTAGATTTTTTATTTCGAATTGCGGCCGTGTCATTCTTAAAATGGATTCACAGGGTGATCAGAGTCCCATCATGGTAATGATGAAGTCGATAATAAAATTGGATGCAATGATAAGCGTGATTCCGGTTACCACCGCTGACGTCGTCGCTTGTCCAACAGCGTCTGCACTTTTTCCAGATTGCATCCCTCTGAGGCAACCGGCGAGGCCAACCACGATACCGAATAACACGGCCTTTACCAGACCAATTCCGAACTGGAACAGGTTAATATCAGTCGTAAATTTTTCAACGAACAACTCAAGAGTCAAGTCTGAGAGCAGGAGAGAAATCATCATTCCCCCGAAAATTCCAATAGCGTCCGCGTAAATAGTTAGAACTGGCATCATGAAAAACAGCGCCAGAAGTCGCGGCATCACGACGATATCGAACGGGTCAATTCCCATCGTTGAATATGCATCCAACTCTTCGTTGGCCTTCATACTACCGATTTCTGCTGCGAACGCTGCCCCCGTCCGTCCGGCAATGATAATCGCAGTCATGAGAGGGCCCATCTCACGCAGCACGCCATATCCGACGATGTATACAACGTAAATGGACGCGCCGAACTGCGCCAACACATAATATCCAAGGAATGCCAGGATCGCACCGATCATAAAGGCAATCAGGGTTACAAGTCCAAGAGCCTCGGGGCCTGTTTTTTTAATGATAGGCCAGATTTCGTGCCACCTGAACTTCTTTTTTCTTATTAGAAGCTGAAAAGAGGCGCTCATTGCTCGCCCACCGAAATGCACAAACGTCCCTAACTCCTCAAATAACCCGACTGTCGAGTGTCCAATTTTTACAATCGGATTCATCTTGTCGACGCCGCGACTGGTTTCAACTTCAGGCACGGCCCGGGCAAGCATTAACAGTTCACGCAGCGAATCGGGTAATGAGGAGGCGCGAAACTCAATCTTAGCAGCGTCAGCGAAGTCCGCAATTTGCTGGAGGTACACGAGAAGGCTGCTGTCCCATTCGGCGAGCGAATCAGCCTGAAATTGAATGGTTTGAATTGAATCTGCGACTGCCGCAGGAGTTGTTGCCGCGCCGGTGGGAAATGAACCTGCTAAATCGTCGTCGAAGTTTTTAATACCGTCTGACAATTTCCACGAACCGGCGAGGTCGACGCTGAGGAGGCCGTTTCGAATAAATATTCTGTTGTCAGAAACTATGTTACTCATTTAAACGGGTCGATGTGTCAACCACAACAACGGATACTGTACCTTGAAATAATGTCAGAGTATAACATCCACAGGAACGCCAAACCACATTCTGGCGCACGAATACGGAATGGAAAACGGGTTCGATAACCGACACGCCTTCACCGAACATCTCGCATGGACCAGCGATTCGCCACTCGGGTTGGAAGTAGTCGGTGCATCCGGTTCGTTTCTGGAATTGGCGGACGGATCGTCGTTGATTGATCTGATCAGTGGAATCGCCGTCTCGTCGCTTGGTCACAGGCACCCTGCTGTTCTGGACGCCATCACTTCTCAATTGGATCGACACCTTCACGTGATGGTGTACGGGGAGCTGATTCAGTCTGCCCAGGTCAGGCTGGCAGAACGACTGGCATCCCTGCTGCCGGATGAATTGTCGGTCTGTTATTTCACGATGACCGGGACAGAGGCGAATGAAGGCGCATTGAAACTGGCTCGGAAAAAAACCGGTCGCACACGGTTCGTGGCATTTGAGAGATCGTACCATGGCGATACCATGGGCTCCTTGTCTGTAACCGGGCATTCTGTATATCGCGACCCTTATGAGCCGCTCATTCCAGGCGTGATATTTCTTCCCTATGACGATATCGATGCTTTATCGGTCATAGATTCGGAGGTTGCCGCGGTGATAACCGAGCCTATTCAGGGAGAGGGGGGAATCCGGGTTCCGGACCCTCAGTGGTTAAAAGCGTTGCGGAGCAGGTGCTCCGAGTCGGGTGCACTGCTTATTTTCGACGAGATTCAGACCGGTTTCGGCCGGACCGGCGATCTTTTTGCATTCCAGAACTCAGGAGTTGTACCGGATATTATGACCGTCGCCAAGGCCATGGGTGGTGGCATGCCCATTGGAGCTTTTATTAGCAGTCCGGCTATCATGTCTACACTTCGCACCGATCCGCCATTGAGTCACGTCACGACGTTCGGTGGGCATCCAGTGTCGGCCGCGGCGGCGGACGCCGCGCTTCAGGTCTTGCTGGATGAAAATTTGATCGCGCGCGCACAGGAAATCGAATCTAGAGTCCGGTCGGCTCTTGAGCCTTGCGCTGGCGTTGTCGAGATCCGGGGCCGTGGAGCCATGCTGGGCATGGTTCTTCAAAATGCCTCTAAAACAGAACGCGCCGTCCGGCAATGCCTGGACGGCGGCGTGTTACTCGGTTGGACACTACACTCGGACACGCTTGTCAGAATCGCGCCACCATTGAATATTCCGTGGTCCGTACTGGATCAGGCACTCGAAACAATTCGAGAAGCCGTCGAGCAGTTGTCAGAGCCGGTTAACAGACCCTAGTTTGCGGGTAGATATTTAGCGGGAATAGGATTGTTCTGTCCTTCTTGCTCCCAGAAAATATTTACGACCCACCAGCGACTCCCGTCGTTCATCAACTGGAAACTGTTGATTCCACGGGCAAATGGCTCTGGATCATCGGCCAGGCGGCGTGACTCGTACGTGCTGAACAGGTGCACGATGTTTCCGAATCGCTCTTGCACCCGATGAATTTCATTTTCAAAAAAACCATTGGCTTCGAGATATGCACCGCCGTTGATCACATAGTCTTCGACGCTCATGTACATGGGACGGCATGCAGTATTTGGTCTACATTGATTTGGGATCAATTTTGCATCAGGTCGAAATAGTGACCTGAACCGATCCCAGTCCCGCTCTACACCTTTATCACCTGAAATCACATCATAGACGGCTGCCATAATCGCGTCCACCGATTCCACATCAGCCGGATCTGCTTCCGGTGTATCGGGGGAATCCTGTGCCACGGACACAGTAACTGAAAGCGCGACGATGGTCGCGATAGCGAAAGTCCGCTTAAATATTTTTGAGATAAACATGTTAACAGGCCTTAGTCTTTTTTATTCTCCGAGTTTGAACGTTAAACCAGCCGAAACCTCAGCTTGCATGAATGTGCTGTAGGCGCCGAATCCAACGGCACATCCTCCCGCGCCACAGAACATACCTCCGCCACCGAATGATAGAGGCATCAAGAGACGTGAATTCAGGCGAATGCCAACTTTCGGGTTGATATAATAACGAACGCCACCGCCCAACGTTATAGCAAACATCCATTCGTCATCAAACTCGCTGTCTTTAGGAATATACCGGACCGCGCCGATCGTTGCGATTCCGTATGGAACGACCTGAGCACCGGGCGCTGCTTCCTGTGCGACACCAATCTGGTAATAATCTACATACAGATCGAAAACTTTGACGTCCACGCCTGAGCGCTGGTTTTCCAGAAAAGTTTTTTGACGCGACCATGATATTTCGGCAACGCGACCGTAGCCAACCGGCATACCCAGAATGAGTGTTCCGGTCCAGTCGTCCTGGATATTGTAGCCATTTGTGGAGCCAAATACTGCAAATCCTCCCAGAACGCTGATCTGGGCGCTCTGTCCCAGAACGGGTAAAACCGTAATCAGGGCCACAAAAGCGATCGTAATCGTTTTTTTCATCTTGGAAACGTTGATATTCTGAAATAGGTATTATTTAATACAGGTCGTACTTGGCCAGACGGCCATCGAGCGCTCCATTCACAAGTGGTTTTTTCCAGCTTGTCCTGAGCCCTACATTTTTTAGTAACTCGCGTTTTCCGGCGTAAAGGTAACATTT
>SMXK01000107.1 GCA_004356265.1 Bacteroidota bacterium | reverse complement strand
GCTGGAATCGTGATCTTGAACGAGATCGGCGAAGATCCGGGAATGGATCACATGGGTGCGCAGCAGACGATAGACGGGATCGAGGCCGAGGGTGGCAAGGTCAGGAGCCTGACATCGTACGGTGCAGGCATCCCGTCCTTTGAACACAACCGGAATCCCTTGGGTTACAAGTTCTCTTGGAGCCCCATGGGATTGATAAGAGCTGGTGAGACGCCGGCGGCCTTCATCCAAGACGGGAAGAAGATCGAGGTTTCTGGTGAGGATCTCTTCAAGAACCACTGGCTTACGGACATCTACAACCTCGGGACCTTCGAAACCTACCCCAATCGTGATAGCACGATCTACATCGATGAGTATGGATTGGATCGAGGGGTCGATATCTATCGGGGACTCCTTCGTTTCCCTGGATACTGCAGCACGATGCAGGGTTTCAAGGACTTGGGCCTCTTTCGTTCCGACAACAGCCAGGATCTTTCGTCCAAGACGTATCGGCAGTTGATGGCGGATCTAGTGGGCGTTTCTGACTCTCCTGACGTGCGCTTGGCCACGGCTGATCATCTGGGTGAGGAGAGGACCTCCGACCTTCTGGCCAGGTATGAGTGGCTCGGCCTCTTCGACGATGCCCCCATAGCCATCAGGAAGGGGTCCAACGTCGATGTTCTTGTCGACCTCATGCTGAGAAGGATGGCCTACGCCCCGCATGAGAAGGACATGATCATCGTTCACAACGATATCGTTGCCGAGTTCGACAATCGCATCGAAAGGCGTATGGCCACGATGCGGGTAGAGGGCCGCCCCTTCGGCCATTCGGCCATGAGCCGTGCTGTTTCCCTGCCGGCTGCAATTGCCTCGCGCTTAATCATCGAGGGCGCGATTCGCCAAAAGGGCGTCGTCATGCCGACCTCGTCCGAAATCTACAGTCCTGTTCTCGCGGAGCTGGTCGAGCACGAGTTCCGGTTTGAACACCACACGATTGTGCTGTGATGAGGTAGCTCTCAGGGAGCGCTGGTGGTGGCGCGTTCTAACAGCATTTGCTGCTGGCGGGAAGAGCATCCAAGTCGCACACTGCGTGTGCCGCAGGCATCATAGCCCGCAGCAGAAATGCAGAATCGTTATACGGCAATGTGCAGGAGAATCCATTTTATTGTTCTACTTCTGACAGCATCGGCGATGCAGCTCTGTTTGGCTCAAGAATCGGAGGGGGTTTTTGTTCGCCTTATGAACATTCGAGTGGATAGCGCATCGATTGACAGATGGGAACGCGGAGTTTCAAAAATAGCCGAGGCCGTTGGGTGGGGGAATTCGATCCCGCCTCACACCGGGTTAACCGCTTCCACTTGGCGGAGGGTATATTTTCCAATGCTGGAAAATGTTGGCGGTGCCCATCTGGAATTTTACCTTTCTTCCACTTTTTTTCTATGATTTCGATAAATGTCGGTGGTGGATCGGACTCCGAGCAGGTTAAGCGCGTTTCTAGTGACGCTGTGACGGTATGAGTTTTATCCTAGCGTCGTCAGGAATCGACCCTTGGGTCCCCATAGGGCCTTTTTTCTTTATCAATGACGGTATGACGCTATTATTTTAAGAAAAAGAAATAAATAGAAAAAGGAAAAAGATCAGGGGTAAAATTGCGTCATTGCGTCATCGATTTTCGATCATACTGCCCCAATCCAAAAACGGACGCGAAAAATTTACATGCGAACATTATTGTAAAGAGCGAGAAGTCCGGGAGCGTCTTGCTCCCAATTGTATTTTTGGCTGACTGCCGTTCGCCCTCGCGCCCCCATGGCGGCTGCTTCTTCCGGATTTTCTAACATCCATTGTATTGCATCGGCAATTGACTGAGGAGCTAACGGATCGACCAATATGCCGCACCGGTCTTCTTCTACAAATTGTCGCCAATGAGGGAAATCTGAAGCAATAACTGGGAGACCTGCTGACATGTATTCAAACAGCTTGGTGGGATAGCTATTCAGGTATTTCTCTGTGGGGTGGAGCGTTACGATTCCAATGCGCGAGCTTGCTAATAAATCAGAAACCTGATCTCGCTGAAGCCAGCCCCGAACATCGGCGCGATCATATCCTTGCATGTGCCTGATATCTTCTTGGAGAGTCGACGGGAAAAACGAACCACCGAGTACTATTTCTGCTCTTAGCCCGACCGGCAGCAAGCTGACTGCAGCCAACATTTCCGCGATTCCTCTCTTTCTGGTAATTCCACCGATATATGTAATTCGTGGAGGCCTTTCCAGATAAGGCGTGGAGTCAGACGGGTTCAGCTCGTTCAAAAGGGGAAAGTTGTGTACCAGAACTGTGCGTTTCGAATGAAAGCGTTTTAGAATACCAGGTTCTGCGACAACAATACCGTCGAAAACGTGCCCGCCCAACCACTCGGCGACTCTCATAACCAGGGAGATAGGCCCCCTGAGCACCCTGGGTATCCAATGTTGGTGCATTACCTGTTTCGGAGTATCCTCGTGAGCGTCATATATGACTTTTCGTCCCCGAATCTTGAGTAGAAACATGTGGAAAATCATTTCAGCGTCGTGAAAATGAAATATTGCTTCCGGGGATTCTGCCAGTGCCGCACGATAGATATTGCCTATTGTCTTGGACAGTCGTTCCTTCCCGTTTCCGGGCAGCGGGACAGAGCGTATCCATACCCCATCAACAATCTCGTCCAATTCGTGCGGAACGATCAATGTGACTTTGAATCCAGCGTTCGCAAGCGTCTTGCACTCCTTATGAAAGATGCGGGTGTCGAAGGCTGAGTGAGAGGAAGCCAAATGGACGCTTTCCATTTTCTGCATTTGCTGATTCATGATTTTGATCCATTCGCCGTTAGACAATCCAGACATCTGTCTGCCGCTGAATATAAGATGTGCCTCGAAAGGCCATCGACACATCCTTAACCGGCAAAAACAAAAAAACGCAACTCATTCTCGCTTAAGGAATTGCGGCGTATACCTGCGGTTCGGACCAGACTCGTCTCGCGACCTCTCACGAAAGAGAATGCGCGGAGAACTTCACGCTCCTCGTTCCTCGTCTAAACTTCGTTCTCATCCGTGCACCATCCTATTAAAGGTCTTCACCTGGTAGGGCGTACTAACTGAAGACCTTTAAGGTGACGGACGGATTTGAGCCTTCGTACTGGGTTTTGCAGACCCTTGCGTAGAGACTCGGCCGTGTCGCCGAAGATTGTTACAACATAGGTCCTTGCAGAGAACAGAAAATATTGCCATCTGCGCGGTTTCAATAATTCTGTCAACAGTCGAGCAAAGATTAACCGGAATCTAAGCTCACTTCAGCGGACGTCACACTTATACATTTGATGGAAAAAAGAAGTTGCCTTTCTTTTCCTCGGAAGGAACGAGAACGGTTTCGATTCTAATGGACGAATTCCCTCGCGTGTCCGCCGAAAGGTCATATGATTCGCAATACACATACAGGGGCTCATTGGTGCAAAAGAGGGCGTGTGCCGCAGGATACATTTCATATCCTTATCGACGGACACGCTCAGAGCCAACGGACTGGTCAGAACCCTGATCGTAATAGGGCCGTTTGTACCTTGGCTGCGACACTCCGGAGATGAGACCAGCAGAACGTCTCCGCCCAGAGCCCGGGATTACCGGTGTAACTTCAATTTTTCGCCAAACTCTTCTAGTTTTTCTACAATCTGCAACGCTTCTTCGCCGCGATCAGTCAGTCGGTAGCTGACACGAGGGGGAACTTCGTGGAAATTTTTCCGAAGGACGATACCCGCACCGGCCAGGACCTTCAATTTATCAATGAGCACCTTCTCCGAGATATCCGGGATGCCCTTCACAAGCTCATTAAATCTCAGCTCATGCTCTCCCATCACCTTGATGATGATCAGGCTCCATTTACCGCCCAAGGCCTGAAGCGACCTGCGGAGCGGACAATCATCTATATTTTCCGTGTACACTTACATTTTTGTTAGTTCTTGTATTAATGTACGTTAACCGATAAATTTGTAAAAGCATTTTCTGAAAAACGATATGAACGACAATAAAAAGATTCTTTCGATTGAGCCTTTGGGCTTCCCTTGGAAAACACAGGACCCCTTTCTTTTTTGTGCCTATCACCGCGATGAATACCCGGCAGGTAACAACGCGATGGGCGTCGACCCTGACGATCTGCACGGACGGAACATCGGGAGTGACTTCACGATCAAGGACGGCTGGCGCATGTACCATGGAACGTCGATGCCGGGCTTCCCCTTTCATCCACACCGGGGGTTTGAAACCATCACCATCAACAAAGAAGGCGTGGTCGATCACACCGATTCACTCGGCGCCGCGGGCAGATTTATGGCCGGTGATGTCCAGTGGATGACGGCAGGAAGTGGTATTCAACATTCCGAGATGTTTCCATTGATCCATCCGGATGCTCCGAACACGTTGGAAATATTTCAGATCTGGCTCAATTTACCAAAACGGTCTAAAATGGTCGATCCTCATTTCAAGATGTTGTGGAAAGAACAGATTCCAACACTCGAGGAAACAGATGCTAACGGAAATGTGACACACATCGACATAATTGCCGGAACGGTTAACGGCACAACTGCAGCCGAGCCAACACCGGATTCCTGGGCTGCTGATTCGGCCCACGCCGTGGGTGTTTACACCGTGAAAATGGACCCGAACGCCGAATGGATTTTACCCGGAACTCATGCACAGGCCGGCCGCACCATCTTCTTCTATGCCGGTGATCGGCTCGAGATCGATGGGGAAACTGTTTTGGTCAATCATCGGATCGTAGCCGACGCGAAGGCTGACCTCTCCTTTAAGAACGGCGATACAGACGGATACCTGCTCATACTGGAGGGTGTCCCGATCAATGAACCCGTTGTGCAACAAGGTCCATTCGTGATGAACACGACCGACGAAATTCGGGAAACGATAGAAGAATATCAGCGGACGCAGTTTGGCGGTTGGCCGTGGTCAGAAACGGAAATGGCGCATCCACGCGGCAAGGGGCGCTTTGCATTGCACGCTGACGGTACAGAAGAAATCAAATGACCGAATCGAGCGAGCCAATCAAGATGGTCGGAATGCCGAGATGGGAAAGGAGTGAGAGAACCGATGTGAAATCTTTTATGCGACGAAATAATTAATCCCTGTGGGGTTAATATT
>SMXK01000006.1 GCA_004356265.1 Bacteroidota bacterium | reverse complement strand
TTTCTTTGTGTTCCTGGCCCGGCTCCCGAAGGTGCACGTGCATATCCATCCAGCCAATCGAAATCCATTTTCCCGAGGCATCAAAAACAGGATCATCGCCGGCTTCCAGATTGGCGCCGATTTCCGTGATTTTCCCATTCCGGATACGAATGTCAACGACATCTTCAGATCCATCTTCGACATTCAGGACGGTCCCGCCCATGATACACAGGTTTTTCTCGAGTTTGGAATTCATCATCCTGATAGATTTCGGGTGCTTGCAGAACGTCCTGATAACTTTGTGGTATCACGCGCTCTAATTACGATACCCGTCTGAAACTCTCCTGCAAAGTACATAGGCAAACCATTCTGGGCGCTGGAAATGTTACCAGCGAAACCTAATTCACGTTTTCCACAAGTAGTTTGCCCATGAATGACCTGCGACACGAACCGTCGGACCATCCCGCCACCGTTGCGTCCATTGATCTGGCCGCCCTTCGAAACAACGTGCGCCTGTTTCAGGATGCCGCACCCGGAATCAAGTTAATGGGCGTCGTTAAGGCCAATGCATATGGCCACGGCGCGATTCCCGTTTCTGAAACGGTGTTGTCCGAAGGTATGCAATCTCTTGCCGTAGCTACGATTGCAGAGGGAATTGAACTACGGACGGGCGGAATTACGAGTCCGATATTGGTATTCGGGGCACCACGTCCATCCACGGTTTCGCTCTATCACAGCTATAGACTGGATGCCACGATAACGGGATTGTCAGCGATAGATCTGTTCGATTCTGTTCTTGAAACACGTATTCATTTACATCTGGATACTGGAATGGGGCGCGTGGGCATCCAGTGTGCGGAGCTTACCGAGGCCCTGCAAAGGATTGATGCCAAATCAAACTTGAAGCTGGTCGGTGTGTCCACACACTTTTCATCAACGCGAGGACCCGATTCGGCGTTCGCACAGGAACAATGGAATAAGTTTGAGACAAGCGTCCGGTCGCTGAAAATTCGGCCTGAAGAAGTTCATGTCGCGAGCAGCACCGCCATTTTTACAGTGCCGTCAGGAATCGAGCCGGGGTTTGTAACATCGGCGCGGGTCGGTGTCGGGCTGTATGGATTACTCGATTTACCACCAGACATCGCAGACCCTGGTTTTCTACCGGTGATGACATTCGAATCTGAGATCACACACGTTAAAACGGTGGACGCAGGTACTCCCATTTCTTACAATCGAACCTGGGTAGCCCCTCGAAGGACGAGAATCGCCACCGTGGCCGCCGGTTACGCCGACGGCTTTCCCCGTAATTTGAGTAATACGGGTTCTGTCTTTGTGAGGGGGCAGTCGTTCCCGATAGTCGGTACCGTGTGTATGGATATGTTCATGATCGACCTCGGCCCATTGACCGAAGAAAGCTCACCTGAGGCAGAAAAGCGTTCCGTAATGCCCGGAGAGAGTGTAATTCTCTTTGGAATGGGAGGAAACAGCGTAGTTGACGTAGCCAAGAAGTCGAAAACTATCTCGTATGAAATCGTATGCGGAGTGAGCGGAAGAGTCCCGCGCATTTTCACCCGATGAATGAACAAATCGACCGCTAAAGTCAGAACCACGACGTTGTGTCAGGGAAAGTAGTATATTAACCCTCTGAGTCGGTTTATATCCCCCCGACTCCACACCTGAAATCCCGCTGAAAAAGAGAGTCGGAAGATCTATCATGGCAAATACCTTTAATCCCTCCGAGTTACATATTCTAATAGTTGACGACGAAGAGGACATCGTTGAAGTCGTCGGGCATTTTTTATCCGAAGCCGGATTTAATGTGCACAAAGCGTATTCAGGAAATCAGGCGATGGAAATGGCCACGCCCGATATTGACCTGATTGTACTCGATATCATGCTCCCGGAGATGGATGGTTACGAAATATGTCGGCGTCTCCGTTCGCGTGTTGAAACTGAATTGATCCCGATCATCTTTCTGTCAGCGAAAAGCGAAGAAGACGATCAGATTCGCGGCCTGATGCTGGGTGCTGACGCGTACCTGACAAAGCCAGTTTCGCCTCAGGTGATCGTGGCCCACGTTAAAGCTGTACTACGCCGTTCCGGAATCGAAGAAAGCCGGACATTGATTGTTGATAATCTGACGATTTTTGAAGACGAGTATCGGGCTTCGCTTGACGAAAAAGATCTTGGTCTCACGCTGACTGAATTTGAACTCGTTCGATACCTGGTCCGTCATCCGAGAAAAGCATTTACGCGCCAACAGTTGCTTGAAACGATCTGGAAAGACGCGATGATGGTGACGGAAAGGACTGTGGACGCGCACATTAAGAACCTCCGGGAAAAACTGGGGTCGTTTGCTAACAATATTCAGACCGTCCGCGGTGTCGGATACCGGTTCGTCCGGGACGAGAGCTCCAAAAGCGAATAAGGCAGTTCCGCCTCACAACGTTTCTCGGGGCGTAATGAAATGGCTAGAATTCGATCGGTGTATTCCCGATTTGCACGGTTGATTATCCCGACTCGTGCCTCCACCCAGACTTGGATGGGGCTTACGTTTTTATTTTTCGTAGGCCTGGCTGTGGTCGCAGTAAGCCTTTACATCACATTCGTATTGCAAGTGCAAGTTCAAGTTGCACTTGAGCAAACGATGCGGCAGGAATTATCGCGGATTGCAACACAGATTGAAAGCGAAAATGAGCGCATCGATCAGCTTCGAGTTGCCCGGCAGATTGCTCAGCTGTCAGACATTCGCATTACTATCGTGGTTGATGGGGAAGTCTTGCTGGACGCTCGAGGGAATACAGCATATACCGATTCACTGCTTTTTGAACGTGAGGAAATGCAGTTTCCCAGCAGCTCCCAACCACGGTTTGCTGAACGAGACGAGGAAGGTGGCCACCTGATTTTCGCCGCTGCGCAAGGGTTAGATAAGATCATCAGGATTGGAATTTCCCCACCGCCTCTTTTGATTTTGATTCACGGGATGCAGATCACGTTGGTGATTGCAACGGTAATCGCTCTGGTACTGGCTTTTATAGGAAGTTGGATCTCAGCACAACAAGTTACGCGGCCTCTATTGGCCATTCGCAACAGCGCACGTAGCATCAGCGAGGGCGACCTTGATGAGGAGATTATTGTGGTATCCAGGTCTGCCGAGTTTCAGGACGTTGCAGCAAGTTTGAACCAAATGTCTGATGCGTTTAAGGAAAAAATCGACGAATTGGAACGTCTTGCGTTGTTACAGAATGAGTTTATCGGAAATGTTTCTCACGAAGTCCGCAATCCCATTTTTTCGATAGGCGGGTATCTTGAAGCCCTGACGTCGAGCACCCTGTCTGCAGATCAAAGGCGTTTATATGCTGAAAAAGGGCTCTCAAACCTGGAACGGTTGAATAATCTTTTCAGTGACCTGATTGAGATTGCGCGGCTCGAGTTCAGGGAAGACCTGATTAAAACGAGTGTTTTTGATCTGCGTCAGCTCGCTGATGATGTTTATGAGTATCTGTTTACCAAAGCGAATAAGAAGAAGATTGATCTGATCGTTGAAAACGCTACAGTGTTCGTGATTGCGGACAGAAGTCGAATCCGTCAGGTTTTGATTAATCTGATAGACAATGCGATTGCGTATGCAGACGAGGGCACGGTTCGGTGCCGATTCAGACGCCGCCTTGACAAGGTCAGAATTGAGGTTGTTGATACTGGAAGAGGAATCCCGGAAGAGCATCGCGAAAAGATCTTCCAGCGATTCCACCGGGTTGATCCCGACAGATCAAGAAAAAGTGGAGGCACAGGTCTTGGACTGAGTATCGTTAAACAGATCTTACATGCTCACGGGGAAAGTATTCATGTAGAAAGCACGCTCGGACGTGGGACGCGTTTCTGGTTTGAATTGCCATTCGCAGAGGCCCCGGACGATCCTGACGCCCGGTAAGCCGGTTCCGAAGATTTTCAGAACGATATTTAGCGTCGAACATCTGCTCTGGTTGCGCCTACGTGGTACGGTTGTTGCATCTCTCGCTCTTTTCGGAGCTCTGGAAACCGCAAACAATTTTGTACTGTCGAGCGTAAGATAGAAGGTTAAGAAGGAGCGATATTCACATCCAGAACAATGACTACCCGCGATTTGGCGGGTACTGAAAATATGGCGGAAGCAGACACGATCCAGACGGTGACGTTTGAAGCAGATTTCGAAGTCGAGCCAATTGGGCCTTCTGACTTCGATCCAGAGGTGTTATTAAACGTCTACCGGACAATGCTTACGTCTCGTCGTCTGGATGAAAAAATGCTTACGCTTCTGAAGCAGGGCAAAGGTTTTTTCCACATCGGGTGCGCCGGACATGAAGCTGCGCAGGCAGCGATTGGACTGCTGTCTAAACCTGGGCACGACTGGTTCAGTATGTATTACCGCGACCTGATGATGTACCTGATGCTTGGTGGCACTGCAGAAGAAATCATGCTGCTGCATCTGGCGAAAGCTACCGATCCGAATTCAGGTGGCCGGCAGATGTCAGAACATTATGGAAACCGTGAACGCAACATCCTGACCGTGTCCTCCTCTGTGGGATCGCAGTTTCTGCCCGCTGTTGGTGTTGGGCTGGGGTTGCTGCGCGATGGCAACACAGACGCCTATGTGTACTGCTCTTGCGGTGATGGTGCGACCTCACAGGGCGACTTTCACGAGGCATTGAACTGGGCGGCACGTGGCAAAATGCCTGTTCTGTTTCTTGTTCAGGATAATAAATATGCAATCTCGGTACCAAGCAGGGATCAGACAGCCGGGGGCACAGCCTACAAATTGGCCCGAGGATACGAAGGCCTGGAGCGCGCTCTGGTTGATGGGACCGACTTTTTCCAAACGTACGCGGTCGCGAAAGCAGCGATGAAACGATTACGTGCGGGTGAAGGCCCGGTATGCCTGGTTGCTGACGTTGTACGTCTTATGCCCCACTCTTCTTCCGACAACCACGCAAAGTATCGCACGGAGGAAGAATTAGAAGCCGACAAGAACGAAGATCCAATCGCTCTGTTCGAACGACAGCTGACTGACGCCGGCATTCTGACGGAAGAGATCGTCGACACGATGAGACAGGAGGTACTTGTGGCCGTCAACCAAGCTTCAGACTGGGCGATCGAACAGCCCGACCCTACACAAGAGTCTGCGCTTGAACATGTGTATTACGAAGGAGACCTGGGTCTCGAGTTCGAGTCGACCGAACCTGCCGGTGAGCCAATTGTATTGGTTGACGCGATTAACCATGCGCTCCAAGAAGAAATGGAGCGAAATGAGAAAATTATCGTCTATGGAGAAGACGTCGCCGGGGGAAAAGGCGGTGTATTTACCGCAACACGAACCCTCACGGACCGATTCGGAAAAGACAGATGTTTCAATGCACCATTGGCCGAAGCGTCGATCATCGGAACGGCTGTCGGACTTGCCTCAGTCGGTTATAAACCGGTGGTAGAGATCCAGTTCGGCGATTACATATGGCCGGCGATGCAGATGTTAAGGAATCAGGTGGCCTCCTACAGGTACCGGTCCAACGGCGACTTTGGCTGCCCGATGGTCATTCGTGTCCCGATCGGTGGCTTTATCCACGGAGGGTTGTGTCACTCCCAGAATATTGAGTCGATTTTCGGACATATGCCTGGTTTTCTGATCGCAATGCCGTCCAATGCGGCGGACGCGAAAGGATTACTGAAGGCCGCGATTCGGATGGAAGACCCTGTGATTTTCTTGGAACACAAGGCCCTGTACCGCTCCGCCGCTGCTCGATCTCCTGAACCTGACCAGGATTACCTGCTGGAATTTGGCAAAGCGAAAATTGTCCGCGAGGGCACCGATATGACCATCGTGACATATGGGATGATGGTCCACAAATCAATGTCAGCTGCAAGACAGCTTGAAAAAGAGGGCGTGTCCGTAGAAGTCATCGACCTCCGAACGATCGTACCGCTGGACTCCGAGACCATTCTTGCATCGGTTCGCAAAACGAACCGTGCCCTGATCGTGTATGAAGATCACGAATTCGTGGGTTTTGGAGCTGAGATCGCTGCACAAATTGCTGATCAGGCATTTTATGATCTTGACGCACCCATTCGACGAGTGGCAGGAGCATTTTGTCCGATAGGATTTGCTGATAACCTGGAGCGCGCCGTTCTACCGGACGAAGATAAAATTCTGACTGCCGCCAGAAATCTGGCTGCTCACTAACACTCCTGGATTTACGAGTTCGCTGAACCAAACTGGCGGGCCAATTCGCTGAACCGAGCAGGCGGACCAATTCGCTGGACCGAACCGACGGACCAATTCGCTGAACCGAGCAGGCGGGCCAATTCGCTGAACCGAACCGACGGACAGCGGACGGCTTGCGCCAGTAATAGCGACTTAGAGTGAGTCCAGAACGCGGCTCAGGTCTTTGATCAAATCGTCCGCGTCTTCGATACCAACCGATAGGCGAATCAACGTGTCCTGAAGTCCTGCCGCCCTTCGTTCTTCAGCCGGGATCGCTCCATGCGTCATCGTGGCCGGGTGGTTGATAAGACTCTCAACCCCACCGAGACTTTCAGCCAGCTGAAAAATCTGCATCCCGCTCAAGACGGCCACGGCCTTTTCCATTCGGTCATCTGTGAGAAGGAAAGAAACCATTCCTCCGTATCCGGACATCTGTTTGTTTGCCAGATCGTGTCCGGGATTATTCACCAATCCTGGGTAGTAAACTTCAGACACAGCAGGATGAGCTTCCAAGAAAGAGGCGATTCGACCTGCATTTTCGCAGTGGCGTAACATCCTTATTTGAAGCGTTTTAATGCCTCGAAGTGTCAGAAAACAATCCATCGGTCCGGGAACTGCGCCAGCACTTTTAATCAGGAACCGAAGTTTTTCAGCCCATTCTTCGCTGTTAGTACAGATAGCCCCACCGATAACATCCGAGTGCCCTCCGATATATTTTGTAGTCGAATGCACAACAAGGTCCGCACCAAGCGCTAAGGGCTGCTGCAAAATCGGGGTCGCAAATGTGTTGTCTACTGCAACAGTTATCCCACGAGCGTGGGCGATTTCTGAAAGCCTGGCGATATCTACTAGATGAACCAGCGGGTTTGTAGGTGTTTCGATCCAGATGAGTCGTGTCTTCGGTGTGATTGATTTCTCTACGTTTTCAGCAACCGACATGTCAACAAACGACGACTCTATGCCCATCGGTCCGAAAATCTCTCGAAAAAGGCGATACGTTCCGCCATACAGGTCATTTGAAGCTACAATATGATCGCCAGGACGAAGGCAACGGGCGATTGCATCTGTTGCCGCAACACCCGAAGAAAAACATATTCCGTGCTCAGCCCCTTCCATTAAGGCCAGCGCCTCCTCCAGTGCCGTCCGTGTCGGGTTCGACACACGAGAATATTCGTATCCTTTATGAACACCCGGAGCCTCTTGAACGTAGGTAGAAGTCTGATATATAGGGGTCATGACAGCCCCGGTTGCGGGATCCGCATGCTGTCCGGCATGAACCGACCGGGTTCCAAGTCCAGAATCATTCAGGTCTTTCGAATGCATTTTCGTACTTCAGAGAAAATATTCCGGGCAATTCGTACCACCGGAAGGAGTCTATAAAAAAGGGTTCAGGCCTCTGTTGAAACCTGAACCCGCTATGAAACTATAAACGATCGCACCATCAGGTACCGTTAGTTTCCACTTGTGTCGTCGAATCCAGCACAGCTTGATACGGCTTCGGCGGCCTCGATGTCATTTGTCTGTCCATACGCCTGGTAAAGGGCGCCACAAACACCTGTCGCATCTTCACCTTCCTGAGTAAACAACTCTCTGGCTTGCTCCAGTGGCTCAATTGACAACGCGAAATACTCCCGTCTCTGATCGGCAAGGTTATTCATCTGCTGATTCATCGAGTCTTTTTGCGCCTGGCTCAGAGAGTCGCTGTTGGCACGGAACTCATCGTCAATTGCGGTAAGCTGCTCGTTTACTTTCACGGCCATATTGATGTAGGCTGCGCCGAGATTGTATTGGGCATTTGAATATACAGGATCTATCGCAATTGCCGCTTTAAGTTGCGCTATGGCTTCTTCATAACGTTCTGCAACAACAAGTAACGACCCGTAATTGTAACGGAATAACTTGTTGTCTGGACTCGTTTCTACGGCCTGAGAGTATACCTCAAGCGCCCGATCGGTCTGGCCAGCCAACTGATAAGCGTTCAGCAATTCTGTTCCAATATCGGCGTCATCAGGATATAATTTCGCGGCATCCTCAAGCGTCGAAACAGCATCGTCATACTTTTCAGATGATCGATAAATACCTGCAAGTAAAACGTAGGTGTCACGCTCGTTATCTCCTTTCTCAATCGCTTTCTCGAGCGGTTTCGCGGCTGCGGCCGATTCCCCTGCGTTCATCAACGAGTACGCCTGATTCACATACGCACCCGATGAGTCCGGCATGATGCGAGCGGCATTTTTGAAAAACTCCGCAGAGTTTTTGAACTCGGCTTCGTCACTTTTCCCTCGGTTAAACGCCTGCGCACCCATGGTAAACTCGTTTGAGTATGCTATTCTGCGTGCTTGCGTGATAGACTCGTCGAGTGTCGGATCGAGTAACACTGCGCGGTCATACGAATCTAACATTTCTATAAGTAACTCAGTGTGTTCGTCAACGTCCCGGATACCCAGGATCATTTCGGCGATGACCTGACCTTTTAATTCAAGTGCATCAACGTTGTCTGGATTGTTGACAAGGGCTGTTTCGAGATTAGAAAGAGCACGGTCATAATCCTTGTTTTTCAGGTCCAGCTTTGCACCCTCAACATTGGGGTCGCTGGAACAACCGTCTGCTCCGATAAGGATTAATCCTCCGATCAGGAGGCAAATGAGTAATGGAATTCGCGTCATGGCTAATATTCTTCTTAGTGCTGGTGTCCGTTCGATGCACCGGATAGTGCTTATTGGGGCTTCCGATGAATCTGGAAGACTGCGAAAATAATCTTTAGACCGAGTTCATACAACTGTTAACGGAGAGTTCTTACTCTACAGAACGACTGAAATCTTTTTCGGGGCATTTCCCAGTTCAGAAGACACACAATTAACCAATATGTTTGCAAAGAACTCTAAAAACCCGGCGTCCGAATCATTGAGGACGTTCATGACCGGGCTTTTTGACTACGCAGGCCTGTTTCCTCCAGCATTGCTGCCCATGCCGGAAGCAGTTGTGCAATACGCCGCACACCTTCGTTCAGGGGATAAGTGGATGACCGGCCCATTTGTTTGCACCATCAGACAAATAGACTCACTGATCGCACAGGCTAAAAAAAATTCCGATATCACTCCAATAGAGGTGAGTCTCTTACCTCGACCACCGATTCAGAATAAATCGTTTCTTGATTCATTCTCAGGTGACATTGAGCATATTCGTGAGCTTGTTGGTGCAAATCCCGGAGTTATCCAACCTGTCATGCTCGAAATGAAGGTACCGCCTGAGTGTCTCAATTCTGTAGACGAGTTGGTAATATTTCTCTCACGGATATCATCGATGCAAAGTCTGTCAGAAATCGGGGTTACGAGGCTGTTTATAGAAGTCGTTCGAACGGACCGCTATAAAGAGGACCTCGAGACTGTCTGCGCCGCCGTTCATTCATTGCAAAGTGGTCCTGTTGAGTACAGTCTCAAAATTCGATGCGGAGGTATGGATGTAGCAGACTATCCATCCAGTAGTGAAATCGCCGTTTTCCTCGCGACGGTTATCGGGGCGTCGTGTTCGTTCAAAGCCACGGCTGGGCTCCATCATCCGATCCGGCACTTCAATGCATCTGCGAATGCTGTCATGCACGGATTCCTGAATGTATTTTTTGCGGCGATATTATATTCAAAGTTCCGGATTAATCACGAAGAGCTTCTGCGCATTTTGAATGACGAGAATCAGGCTCATTTCGAATTTGTAAATGGTGAACTCAAATACATGTCCTGGACCGCATCTGAATCTGAGATCGAACATGTTCGTTCTGAATCTGCCCTTTCCATCGGGAGCTGCAGCATTTTAGAACCTGTACAAGATCTGGTCGACCTCGGACTGTTTACTGAGCAATAGATTATTGAGCAATAGATTATTGAGCAATAGTTTATCGAACATTCATTTGTCTGAGATTCATTGGTCGAACATTAAGGACTTCGCAGCCGTTTTAATGGACAAATCATCCACCCGTTTTTGAATAATGACCATGCCCGACAACAGTACCACCCGCAGTTTTATTGACGTCCCCGACGGAAGTGATTTCCCGATTCAGAACCTGCCGTATGGTGTCTTCAGCGTTGAGGGAAGATTAAATGCCCATGTAGGTGTTGCCATCGGAGAAATGGTGCTTGACCTGACCGTGATGGAAGAATTAGGATTGCTGCAACCAGATGCCCGGTACTTCGGTGGCGGTTCGCTAAATGATTTCATGGCTGCGGGTCGAGAAGCCTGGGCGTTCGTCCGGAAGCGGTTACAGAATTTATTATCGGCTGAAACTGAAGTTCTTCGTGATGATTCCGGTCTGTTGCAGAATGTTTTATTCAGGCAGAGCGACGTAACCATGCACCTTCCGGCGCAGATCGGTGATTATACAGATTTTTATTCGTCAAAAGAACACGCAACGAATGTTGGAACGATGTTTCGGGGAGCCGAAAATGCATTGATGCCCAACTGGTTACACCTACCCGTTGGGTATCACGGTCGCGCCAGTTCCATTGTTGTGTCAGGTACGGACGTTCGTCGACCCAGCGGACAACTCAAACCTGAAGATGGTCCGCCGGTGCACGGCGCCTCCCGACTCCTGGACTTTGAACTGGAAATGGGGTTTTTTGTGGGTCCCGGAAACGAAATGGGCACCACAATCCCAATTACAGACACGCCTGATCATATTTTTGGAATGGTGCTGGTCAACGATTGGAGCGCCCGCGATATTCAAAAATGGGAATACGTCCCACTCGGTCCGTTCCTGGGTAAAAGTTTTGCCACCACGATTTCACCCTGGATAGTAACCATGGATGCCCTTGAACCCTTCCGTGGTTCAGGACCCGTACAGGATCCTCAGCCGCTGGCCTATTTAAACGGTATGCCAGAAGCAGCATACAATATCGAACTGGAAGTTGGCATTCGACCAGAGGGCGATTCAAACGATTCCATTGTTACCCGGTCAAATTTCAAATATATGTACTGGAGTGTCTGCCAGCAGCTCGCACACCATACCGTTAACGGCTGCAATGTCCGTCCGGGGGATATGATGGCATCCGGGACCATCAGTGGTCCTACTCCGGACAGCTACGGTTCGATGTTAGAATTGTCGTGGCGTGGCTCGAAGCCTGTAAAACTGGCGAACGGCCAGGAACGCAAATTTATCCAGGATGGAGACACGGTTGTCGTTCGTGGATGGTGTGAGAATGATGACCTGAGAATCGGTTTCGGAGAGGCGTCGGGGCTTGTTTTACCCGCACTATAGATCATGACGCGACGGCAGGTCGTGGCGAACGGTACCGGACAGCATGACGCGTTCGCGTGACAGACCGTCCGCGAGACACAGACAGCATTTCAGGTGTTTCTGGATAGAATTGACGTAATGTCCGCTCAAGTCGGACTATCTGGCCATTCTGATGCTGTGGCACGGCAGTTGTAAGTGGTACATCCGAATTTAACCAACTACAATACGACGATGAATCATATCATGAGAACCGCACCGATCCAAAATTTCAGAAACTTACACCGCGAACTGGACCGCCAGGTTAGTAGTATTTTTCCTTCGCTACGGTACTTTGACACTCCCGTCTGGAATGATTTTGCAAGAGATCACGCTCCCAAACTGGATGTTGTGGAGACCGACAACGCCTTTCAGTTGACATTGGACCTGCCTGGAATTCAGAAGGACGACATTGAAATCAGTTTACATGAAGGCATTCTGACGATTCGTGGCGAACGCGCAGAACGGGTCCTGGAAGATTCGGAAACTTCGCTCCGAAGCGAACGCTTTACCGGAACGTTCAGCCGGGCCTTCAAGATGCCAACGGAAATTGTTGAGAAAGACATTGCCGCCAAACTCGACAACGGCGTGCTGGTGGTCGACCTGCCTAAGGCTGAAGAAAGCAAACCACAGTCGATCAAGATTTCGTAACTTTGAAAATCTTACAGCTCATCGTAAGACGCAACATGGGGTCTGGCCGCTTGTCGGTCAGGCCCTTTGTTATTTGGTTTGATCGTGCTGGATCAGATCGGCAGGAAGGGTGAGTGTGAATGTAGATCCGACGCCTTCCTGACTCGTCGCCGTCAGCGTGCCTCCATGAGAAGTGGCAACAGCCCGGCTGATCGCCAGTCCGAGACCTGTACCAGACCCGACCTGCATTTCCGGTCGCGTTCGAGACGATGTACCCCGGTAATACCGGTCAAATATCAGAGCCAGCTCATCTTCAGACATTCCACTTCCAGAGTCGGTCACACAAACGACGATTTCGTTTTCTGTGTGCTTGCCTTCGAGTGTAATCCGCCCTCCAGAATCGGTAAAATGGATGGCATTTGAGAGTAAATTATCCAACAGACGCAGCAGACGGACGCCATCCGCCTCGATGATTGGTAAACCACTCTGGATTTTTTCTTCGAATTGTACACCCTTGCCCTCGATCTGTGGTCGGTGCCCACGCGCCGCGTCTGACAATAATTCGGCGAGGGGCACCGGTTCCTTTCTGAGATTCGGCTTAGGATTCTCCACCTGACTCAACTCAAACAGATCATCAACCAGGCGCTGCAAATAGTTTCCCTGGCGTTGCGCCGACAACAAGGATTCGCGCGCCTGATCCTGTTTTCCCTCATCATAGTACCGGATCCCTTCCTCCACGTACCCTTTCATAGCCGCCAGAGGGGTACGTAAATCATGCCCAACATTGGCTACCAACTCTCTTCTGAGTCGATCACTGGTCCGAAGCGTTGCAACATTTATCGCAATCTGCTCGGCCATCTGATTTACGCTCGCTCCGAGCCGTCCAATTTCGTCTTCACTTCGTGCATCCACTCTGACGGTATAATCTCCCGCACCAATCTCCTCTACTTTCGAGGCGATTTTCCGAAGCGGTTTTATTATCCACCACGTAAACCCCGTAGCAAACAACATCGCTACAATAAGCGAGATCAGAAAAACGGAAACCATCGCTGCTCTATACGCGGATCGCGTCGGTTCAAGCTCCTCCGCTACTGTCGCGCTTATGGGCTGAATCACGAATCCGCCGACCAGAAATCCTGCATCATCAAATAATGGCGCGAACGCCCACCCCCCATGTAAATCGTCCGAAGTTCGATCGATTACGATGGATCCGTCGTCGAGAAGGCTTGCGATCGATTTGGGGACGCTTCCACCCGCGACTGTATCAACAACAGCGTCAGGAAATACATCTGAAGAAGGATAAAAGATGTCGATTTTACTCCCCTCAGAATCAACCAGCACAACCGGATCCGGAAACCGAAGTGACAGATTTAAACGGACCTGTTCCGGCAGGCTTTCCAGTCCATTCAGAAGCGGGGCCCCCAGACGTTCGATTTCATGCGCAAGGACGTCGATTCGTTCGCGAATACTACTTTCAGAAAGTTCTGCGCTTCGATCTCCCGAAAGATAAAGTGAGAACGATATTGCGATCAGTCCGGTTATGACCTGAGCTACCAGAATCGCACTGGCGACTTTCCAGAATACCGATTTCCGGCGTGAAACAGCACCGCGTTTTTCTGGATCAGGCATCTTCCTGTATCTCGAATTTGTATCCCACACCCCAGACTGTTTTTATGAACATCGGATTCGCATGATCTTTTTCAATTTTAGCACGCAACCGCTGGATGTGTGAATCGACGGTTCTGTCATAGCCTTCATATTGAATATCCCACACCTTGTCAAGCAATTGGAGCCGGGTGAACGGCCGGTCTACGTTCCTGGCCAGAAACAACAATAGATCATATTCCAGAACGGTAAGCTGGATTTCGTTATCTCGGACAATGACCCTCCGCATGATCGGATCAATGTGCAGCCCTGGAAAAGAAATAATTTCCGCCGTAGCGGGCGGCATTGATGCCGCTTCTTCTGTAAGACGGACACGCCTGAGAGCCGATCGAACCCGTGCCACTAGTTCACTCAGGCTGAATGGTTTTGTCACATAATCATCCGCGCCCACCTCAAGCCCGACAACGCGATCAAGTTCATCCGTTCGAGCCGTCAACATAATTACATACAACAGCGGGTGACTCACTCGAACCTGTCGACATACATCAAGGCCATTCAGTCCGGGAAGCATAACGTCCAGAAGCAATAAATCCGGTACTTCTTCCTCGATCGCCGCCAGTGCGTCATTCCCGTTCGCCTCCGCCCGCACTCTATATCCAGAATCCTCGAGCCGCCGGACAAGCAATCCCTGCAGTTCGGTATCATCTTCAACGACAAGAATCAGTGATTCACTCATATCAGTCTTCGGTATCGCGGGAGATCCGCTATTTGGATTATTCTGCTGATACAAATATACATATAGAAGGCCTGAAATCGGGTTTCGGAAAGGCCATCCGAGCAAAGTTCCACAGAATTGTGACAACTCAAGCGTCTCATTTAGGGTATACTGAATTACCCGGTTAATCCTTTTGGGGTGGACATGATCGGGTTATCAGTCATGATTTATCCTAATCGACATATCGCGGGTATCGTTGGAGTTGCTCTGTTCTGGTGTGTGTTTTCACCCGTTTCAACGTCTCAGAACACATATTCGGACGTTGTGGAGTGGGCTGATGAACAGAAGGCTAAGCTGTCGAAGCTTCAGTATGCGGAGCTGACCGAACGTGTTCGAACCAC
>SMXK01000106.1 GCA_004356265.1 Bacteroidota bacterium | reverse complement strand
CCTTTGGCCACTCACCCGATGGCTGATCCGGCCAACGCGCGATTTCTCCATAATTTGCGTATAGAGTCCGAACGCGATTCCCGTCCATTATTCCCCACTGTGTCAGGTTGGGATCGCCCTTGTTGGGGTCCGGAACACGCTGGGCACGAACTTCGGAACTGATCATCAAGATCAAGACTCCCGCAAAGAAGAACGTGTATCGTTTCATCGAATTCAGGATCATGATCTAAAAACTGAAGGATAGTCCAAGGGTAATCTGCCTGGGGGGTGAGAAAAAGTCCGGGCGAGTAATAAATTGTTCTTTGGTGTTCAAGCCCTGTGGTTGACCGGGAAGGAATTGGAGATTGGGAAATGTTCTTCCCGTATCCGTATAGACGTTCACTTCATTTCGCGTATCGAACAGATTAAATATTCTCGCAATGACAGAAAACCGCCAACCATTTGCGTCGAAGGTTTTTCTTGCAAACAGATCAAACGTAACGGTTCCTCGACGTCTCCCTGAATTTTCTATGCTGATTCGTTCGTCAGCCAACGAGGGCGTGTAAGGAAGGCCGGATCCCAGTTTCCCAATCACGGTTGCGATCCATTTTCCCGGAGTACCGAGTGTGAATGTGGTATTGAGTTGATGACGCCGATCCCAATCCAGAGCTACCAGTTGTTTTTCCGACTCAATTCCTGCCTGTTCGTCGAGAAGGACTGATCGGGGGTCGCTGGCATTTCCTTCGGCGACCTGAAACGTATAATCTATCTGAATTCCGTAACCGTGGGAGAGGCGTTTTTCGAACGAAAGGATCAGACCTTTCACTTGTCCAAAATCACGGTTAATAAAACGACCGTATTTGGAGAGTTGGAAAAATTCGTCGAAACCGGCGCTGATAACTTCGATTCGGGTACCGAGCAGATTGCGGATGTCTCTGAAGTAGGTAGTGCCCTCAATTTTGACATCACTGCTCAGCGCCTGCGTCAAACCAATTTCGTACGCAATCGTACGTTGCGGTTCGAGGTCAGGGTAACCAAAGGCTCTATTCAAGCCTTCTTCAGGGTCAAAGATGTAGTCCGGATTCGTAAAAAGAAACTCAAATGGCGGCATCTGGAAAAAATGACCGTACGAGACATGTACGACACCCTGCTCTGAGAGAGGATAAGCAAGGCCGATACGAGGCGATAATTGTGACTTCGGCGTGGATGCCATTCTTGGCGAGGTCCGTGGTCTGCCGAAATCTTCAAGGACTTCTGAGTTGGCATCGAAGTAATCCCATCGGACGCCAAGGTTAACGGTCATTATACCGAACTCCATTTTGTCCTGGATATAGGCACCCATTTCAAAAGGCTTGCGCGTATACAGGACATGATCGGGTGTGCCGGCCGGAGGAATCGCAGCCTTGAAATCTGTTCCGGAATTGTTTTTAACCTCAAAGTCATCCAGGAACAGTTCGTGTCCCTTGTATTCATAACCGGATTTGATCTGGTGATTCTTGGTGATCTGACTGATCAGATCAAGCTTGGCCACCAGGGATGTTGTTTTGCGACTGGTGTGCGTCATGCTGGCTCCGCCCCTGAAGAAGGAGAAATTGCCGGCTAGTTGGCGCAGCGCGTTGTCATTCGGATAACGATCATCCAGGGGATCCGAGTATAGAAATCTGTCGACTTCATTCTCGAAGTACGCCCCTTTAAATTCGAGAAAACTCGCCGTTCCGAGAAGATGGGTGTAGTTGAATGTCAGTGATTTTGATAAGGCCGAATTTCTGAGAAGCCCACCCGGATTGTATCGGAAAAGGTGATCAAAGTCCTGCCCATCGGTGTCTTGAACTAACCCGTTAATAGAGAGCTTACCGGTTCCGAATATCCGCGCTGTAAGTTTAAGCTGCACGGTTGCCAGTTCACTCCAGTTCATCGAAGACCAGCTGCTGTCGCCCAGCGACGGCACAAAAACCTCGCGTCCGTCGACCTGGACAAGCTGGCCGGTGTCAGCGTTTGTGCCGGCGGGATTGACGATATTCCTTCCGTAGAGAAATCCATCATTTTTGAACAATCTGGCTGACGAGAAAAAATGAACACGCTTACCCAGAAAAGGAACGGGTCCTCCCAGCGTACCCTCCAAATCGTAGATTCCACTGGGAGTCACATCATTCAGGTTTCCGAAGAGTTCCGTATCTGACGACATATAGTCTCCGAAATAAAAATTTCCGGTCGCTTCCAGGCGATTCCCACCCTCCTTCGTGACAATGTTTACGACACCTGACTGAGCCTGTCCGAATTCCGCATTGAATGTTCCGCTTATAATGTTCACTTCTTGAATGGCATTATTCTGGACTTCATAAGCGAACGATTGATTAAAAACATCGTTTATCGGTATCCCGTCGACGAGGTAGGAAACCTCTCCTGCCCGGCCACCACGGAAGTGACCTTCTACAACTCCGGCCTGAAGCGCTACCACATCCGAAAAATTCAGAACGGGCAGAGTTGCGAGTTGACTGGCCGAAATCGAGACCGATGACGACGTCAGATCGTGCTGTACGATCGGTTTTTCCGCAACGATGACAATTTCTTCGCCTTGTATAACCTCTTCCTTCAGTTTGAAGTCCACCAGGGTCGTTTGACCGATGCTGACTTGAACATTCTGAACCACAACAGGCGTATATCCGATAAAGGAGGCTCTGACGGCGTACGTGCCGGGGCGGATATTGATGATGAAGTAGTCACCGTCCACATCAGTAGATGCTCCCTGCATCGTCTCGTTGAGCAAGACGTTGACGCCGGGTAAGGGCTGGCCATCCATCACATCCACGATTCTGCCGGATATTTTTCCGGTTGTTTGAGCTGCCACGTGTTGTGTGGCGAACAGAATCAGAACTACCAGTAACCATCTGGGTGGGACGGGGATAGCCATCATCGCTTATTAAAACTTCGTTTTGCTGGTGGCGGGGAAGATGATTATACCAAATTTGAATCGAACCACCGTGGAAAGAGCAACCGTATCCCGAACGGAACAGCCTGGGATACGGTCGCTTTGTCCACAACGCGTTTACTTAATCAAGATCATTTGACGGGTCGATACCTTTCCATTGAACCGCAGTGTATACAAATACACGCCAGTGGCGAGGCCGGAAGCGTCAAAGACCGAGTCATAACTTCCAGCGCTCATGCGCTGTGTATTGATCAGGGTTTTCACGCGTTGTCCCAGCATGTTATACACATCCAGTTTGACGTCGCCCGCAATTTCAAGTTTGAAGCTGATCGTCGTCGTTGGATTAAACGGATTCGGATAATTCTGCTCGAGCTCAAATTCGTCCGGAATCTCAATTGATTCGTCAGACGACTCTTCTATCGAGACAGGACTCAGAGCACTGCCGCCCAATGACACGATGAGTACATCATCCCAATAGGATGCACCAGAGAATTGGTGGTAGTAGCGCAGTCGCATTTCGACACCAACCGCTCCTTCCTTTGGATAAGCAATCACGGCGTACTGCGTCCAGCCACTCGACTCCTGCTGCAGAAGAAGCGGGATAAGCTGCTCGGCTGGAGCATCATTGAACATGCCGGTATAGGTTACATCGACCCCTCCGATTTCGCCGAAGCCCGCAACACCTCCTTCCAGATTGTCATACCACAGGGCCGTGATGCCCAGATTGTTCTGCCCCGTACCGATGTCCGCTGGATCCGTATTGCCCTCATGTTTGACCCAGAAGCTGAAGAGCACAGGTTCGCCGGGAGTCACGGGCACGCGTTGGGAGATGGCAGGTGTTTCATCACCGTTCACTCCATTGGCTTCAATCTTCAGACTGTTGCTTCCGCTGTGGGCCTGCTCGCTCGTGACGTGCATAAAGTGCGGCTGATCAGTCGGGAAGTCGCCTCCGCTCGCCATACCGTTCCACCAGTAATACCATTCGTCACCGGCGTCCATGTT
Organism: Bacteroidota bacterium; assembly: GCA_004356265.1. Taxonomy (GTDB): domain Bacteria; phylum Bacteroidota; class Rhodothermia; order Rhodothermales; family UBA10348; genus N075bin62. Next base: position 1,253 of record SMXK01000106.1, on the reverse strand, counting down.
GGCATTGAACCAGTCGCCGGCCCATCCATCAGCGCCTTCATCTGCTTTCTTGATGAAGATGTCTTCCAGGTAGGCTGCCCCTGTGGCATTGGCGCCTTTACGGAACGTGATGCGCACCGTCGTAGCTGCTTTTTCACTCGGCAGGTTGATGGCGCCTACATCCAGGCTTGAAAGTTCTACCCAGCCACCGGAAGAAGCCTGATCCTGCGGCAGATCAATCACCACAGGCGCACCCAGTACATTGGTACCTGCGGCGTCAAGGAACTCATACACAAGCTGGAATTTTGCATCATCATCTGCGGGTGCGGTATTTACACCATCGGTGTATGCCCAACCACCCACGATGATCTCGGGAGTACCTGCTCCCGGAATTCCTCCTACCCACGCGCGTACGGCGTCACCCTGTACCCAGTTTGCTGCACCGGCGCCGGAAAGTTTGAGGCTGAAGCCCCGCGTACGGGTCTGTTCGGTGGACCACTCGGCCGAGGCACCCGATGGATCCCAGTAGGCCGGTTTATTGACCTCAAATCCACCGTTCGAAAGAAGATTTTGCGACGATGAGGCAGAAAGTATCTTGGAAATACCGGATTGAGCAAATCCCGGCGTTGCTGTAAGCAGCATCCCGACGATGGGAATGAGAATCAGAGCGACTCTGCTCCAATTATACCGTAGATGTTTTTTCACTGTGAAATCCTCGATAAATAGTGATAGATGGTGATATTATTTAGGGGTTTCAGTACGCTTACGCCGATTGTCTTAAAATCAGTTCAGCGGGGAGTTGAATGTTGTGGGACCCACGATCGAAAGACCCCGAGTTTTTCGGTTCATTTTCGAGCAATTCCGACAAATACCTCAGAGCCAACTCGCCCATTTGTTCTTTATGGACTCGGACGGTTGTGAGCGGTGGTACAGAGCGCGATGAGCGAGGTACATCATCGAATCCGATGACAGCCAACTCCTCCGGAACCTTGATGCCACGCTCAGTTGCTAATTCCAGAACGGAAAAGGCGATCGCATCATTGACGCAAAAAACAGCGGTGGGGACGGGTTCAAGTGCAAAAAGCTGCGCGCTCAGTTCTTGACCTGCAGTATGGTCAGGTTCTCCATCGACTTTCAGAGTCTCCGACGTGACGTTGAATGATTCCGCGGCCTTACTGATGGCCAATCTGAAGCCCTCCAAGCGAGCGGCCATACTGGGATGATCCATTTCGGCTCCCAGGAAGGCGATATTTACGTGCCCCTTTGCGATCAGG
>SMXK01000105.1 GCA_004356265.1 Bacteroidota bacterium | reverse complement strand
TACGCAGCAATACCTTCTACGATATCAACGTAAATACGCTGTTTCACGGTCCTGACGATATCAGCTGGCAGCCCGGTTGTCGGATCTACACCGAATCCGTACGTGGAATAACCAAATAGAACAGGAATATGGGCGACAGTGCCACCATAGTTTATCCGGTGGCCCTGATTCAGATATCCCACCTGCCCGCCAATATCCTTGAACGTTCCATTCGCTGACGCTACAACCGTCAGATTATGATTACCCAGCATATCACTAAAATAAAGTGCCACGCCTCCGGAGATTCCAGCGCCGAACGGTCCGCCAGCGGTCACCCCGATTGAAGGTGGGGCCACGTAATCCAATTTCAACCGCGCACTGTACTTTTTCTTTTCGAAATCCTGATCAGGCGGCAGGCCCCCGAGCGGATCGTTCAGATAATTACCTACAAGCCCGTCGTTCGCGCCTCGCATCGGAGGCAATATTCCGGCGGTATAACGAACACCATCTTCAGGAGGTATAACAGGCGTTCCGATCAATTCTTCGGGCTCCATCGAATACACATTGTAATCGCCACCGCTGAAGACAGAAAACATCATCCGGCCACTCTGCATAGCCACAGACATGGCGGGTGAAAGCGCCGTAATTCCCGAGACCCCTGTTTGCAGCCGCGTAAGCTGAAAAACGTCCCGAGTAGATAATGATATCCGGTACAGGTCTTTGAATCCATCGTGATCGGATATGAAATACAAATTCCGACCGTCAGGAGAAAACTGAGGATTCGAATGGATGCCATCAAAGGGTTTGATGACCTCAATTTCCATCGACTCCGTATTCAAAATCACCAGGCGCTCTTTCGCGTAACTGAGCGTCGTAAAATTTGTCCCCCCCTCGCCCCGGTCAGAGATAAATGCAAGGTGAATACCGTCTGGCGACCACGCGGGCTGGAGATCTGCATACCGATCGCTCGTCAACTGGCGGACTTCGCCGGTCTCCAGATCAAGCAGATAGATGTCGCTGATACCGCCGTTCATCCCGGAAAAAGCGAGCGTCTGACCGTCCGGCGACCATGCTACATTTGTGATCGCGGTAACTCCGGCTACCGATATACGCCTCTCGATATTCCCGGAATTCCAGTTTAACAGGGATATTTCATTGTCTCCGTCCACATACGTAATGAAGGCAAACTGCTGGCCGTCAGGAGACCAAGAACCGGAAGAGCTGAGAAACCGGATTGCGTCGAAGTGCGAATTGGTAAACGCCCCGTTGAGTGTTTTAATCACTTTTCCGGTTCTGGCGTCAGCAATGAACAGGTTGATTTTAAAGAGGTCCTTCTCAGACACAAATGCTACGTATTGTCCGTCCGGGCTCACTACCGGCGATATATTCATATCACCTGCGTCCATGGAACGAGCCAATACGAGGCGTCCGGCAGAATCAGCCGGGGTTCTGTCAGCAGTTAACGGCAGATAGGCGTCCCGGATAGCCATTTGCCATTCCCTGGAAAGTGAATCGGAAGTGATACCCAACGTGTATACAAACGCCGAGTCAAGACCGGTTCTTCCGCCGAGTTTAAACAGGTTCGCCACGGCAGCATCGCCATATTTTCCGCCGATATACGCCAGAATCGCCTGGCCGTACCGGTATGGGAAATAGCGCCTATCGCGGGTAATTTGTTCGATGGACGGCAGGTCGTTTCTAAGAGCTGCATCACGCATCCACATGGCCGTGTGCGGATCTTCCCGTCCTACGGACAAATATTCCGCCATTCCTTCTACCAACCAGAGAGGCAGGAGCTGCATGGCGAACCTGGTTGAATCCGTGGTCGAAAGAGCAATATCATACTGAAATGAGTGGACAAGCTCGTGTCCCAGAACATGATCTGTGTCTCTGTAGGAACCGGTCAACGGCATAATAACCCGTTCCTTGAGAGATTCTGTTACGCCGCCCGTACCCTGACCGAGCGAACCAGAGATAGCATTCGTCTGGTGAAAATCAGCATCATTTGCGTAGAAAATGATCGGCTTCCGCTCGTGGAATTCCCGCAAAAATGTACGGGAATGCCTGGCATACCACCGTTCGGCCATGAGTGCGGCGTCATCTACAGCCTCTTCCTCTTCATCATAGAAATAAATCTCGAAGTGATCGGTCTGAAAAAGCTGAAAATCAAAACTGTCGTATTGTACTTTATTCCTGCCAAAATACTGCGCGTTCGAATCGACAGGTATTGACACCGCAAACATGCCTGCGATCATCAAACCGAAGGCTATCGGGCGGGGAAGGCCGGAATATAATTGTGACATATGTTGTCTGGTCTAACGCGATTTTTCAGGGTCAGAAACCACGGTAGTTCTGACTCGTTGTTCTAAAATCACTCGGGTTCTAACGAGGTCTCATCAGTGCGGTTGCCGGTAACACTGATAATACGTCGGTTACAATAGTCGCAATTTTCAGACCATTTTCCCAGACGATTTATTCCAATAGACATCGTGAGACCCTGAAAGGACGCGAATAACAGGCGAACTGTCAATCACCGCCAATCGAAATGTCGGTGCCACTGCAAAACTGTAGTGCGAAATAGACAGGTTTCAATTCAATTTGTAGCAAGTAGTATACCTCATGGAGGACAATCCAACCCGAACACGCATATTCGCGCTACTCATCGTAGCTGCGCTTGGAATATTGATACTTCGGCTTGCCCAGCTTCAGCTTATCGATACAGAGAAGTATGCAGGTGAGTCTCGCAACAACGCCATTCGCGTAAGTCGCGTGTTGCCTGGCCGAGGTTCAATCTATGATCGCAACGGCGATTTAATGGTCGACAACGAACCGGCGTACACTCTTCAGATTACACCACGATATTTTAGCGACGAGAACATTCCACTGTTGTCTGAACTGCTGTCGCTTCCGGATTCTGTCATTCAGTCCCGCGTGTTGGCAGCTCGTGAATGGAGTGTATTTCGCCCAAGTACGCTGGCCCGCGGAATTTCGTTCGATGTATTGGCTCGAGTTCTGGAGCTTCAGAATGTGCTCGATGGGATTACTTACGAGGTAGATCAAAAAAGACAATACCTGGGCCCTGCCCGCGCCTCGCATGTGCTTGGGTATGTTCGGGAAATAACCAGGTCACAGCTCAATCGGCGTCGCGATGAAAATTACCGGCCCGGAGATCTGATCGGTCAGTCGGGTATCGAACAGCACTACGAAACTATGGTCAGGGGTCAGCTTGGACGTTCGTTAAACATGGTTGACAAACGCGGACAAATCATCGACTCATTCCTGGACGGTTCCGAAAATGAATCGCCGACATCTGGACTGGACCTGCATCTTACGATCGATGCCGAGTTGCAGGCATTTGCCGAGGAACTGTTCGTTAATAAGCGCGGGGCGATCGTTGCCCTCGATCCGTGGACTGGCGAAATACTCGTCATGCACAGCGCTCCGGATTTCGATCTGAATATGTTTTCCAAACCAATGACCGACGCGGATGTAGAATACTTGTTCGAAAATCCAGAGAAGCCGATGTTTAACCGGGCCATACAAATGGTTCAGGCGCCGGGATCTACGTTTAAACCGTTGATGGCGCTCCTGGCGTTGGAGAACGGTGTGATTACAGAAAATTCTACTGTCACATGTAACGGATATCATCCTCGAGGGGGCCCTGGGGTATTTCGGTGTCTGGCTGTGCACGGTTCTCTTGCCGTGGAAGACGCACTGGCCAAATCTTGCAATACATTTTTCTTCGAAATGATGCGGCGGGTGGATGTGGAATCTCTGAATAAACATGCCGCAAAATTTGGTCTGGGCGTCAAACCTCCGACCGATATTCCGGGTGCGGCAACAGGTTTGGTCCCTGACTCAGCTTATTATGATAAACGGTATCCAGGCTGGAATCTGGGTCAGTCGATGAGTCTCGGCGTCGGTCAGGGTGAAATTCAGGCATCGCCATTACAGCTTGCCCGATACGTTTCCGCAATAGGAAATGGCGGTACGCTCGTGTCTCCACACATCGTCCGCGTGGCCCGAGACAAAGAAACAGGGGAGCATGTGCAGCTGGAGGATCGATCGACCTCTCAGATCAATATCGATCCACGCTATTTTGAACTTGTAAAAAAGGGGATGAGCCGGGTTATCAGCGAAACCAGTTATTGGCTTCAAATCCCCGGAGTCACGATGGCCGGAAAAACGGGAACGGCGCAGAACTCGCGAGGGGAAGATGACTCGGTTTTTGTCATGTTCGCGCCCATCGACAATCCTCGGATAGCTATCGCGACGCTGGTAGAAAACGCCGGCTACGGCTCCACAACTGCCGGTCCTATCGCAAGCCTGGTAGCCGAACTTTTTCTAAATGGTGAAATTGCTGCATCGCGTCGGGAGTGGGTGAGGCGAATCATCGAGGACACCAGGAGTGCGCCAATTACAAGCGGCAGAACAATCACTCAGGCGGTTCAGTAGACGCCTTCACTTACGCCACTGATACACCCGACGTTGCGAGCCTGGTACAAAAATCTTGATGTTTTGAGTCTGGTGTTGTGGGCGATTCTCGTGGTCGTGGGACTCGCCGCGATTTACTCTACAACCCATGCGCCCGCATCTGAATTTCTGCTGGACTCAGTCCGGCAAAATTTCAATCGACAGTTAATGTGGTTTGGTGTCTCCGTTGTTGGAGTGGTTATAGCCCTCCTGCTTCCGATCCGATTTTATCAGCAGGCGGCCTTTCCGATTTACGGATTGACTATATTATTACTTATTGCAGCCCTTCTATTTGGGCGCGAAATCAACGGAGCGAAATCATGGTTGATTATCGGTTCGTTTCAGTTTCAGGTCTCTGAGCTGGCAAAAGTCGGAACGGTGCTGGGAGTCGCGCAGCTGATAGGGCTCCGACGCCCCAAAACGATGGGTATTCAATTTGCTCTGCTTCTTGTGGGGATGATCATGCTTCCCGCTACGCTGATTATTCTTCAGAATGATGCCGGAACGGCTCTGGTATTTCTGGGACTTATTCCGATTGTGCTCTTCTGGTCCGGTCTCGACTTCAGTCTACTTTTGCTTATGGTTTCGCCTGTCATCGCCGGGTATTTATCGATTGTATACGCGCCAGGAGCATGGGCATTTGCGATTTTGTTCACGGCGTTTATGTGGTTTAAGACCCGTGATCGGAAATATGCTTTTGCGTCCGGCTTATTCACAGGGGGAACCGTAGCGATTTCCTGGATAGCCATCACGAGCATCTTACAGCCCCACCACGTTGCCAGAATTTTATCATTCACGAATCCCGGCGCGGATGAATTCAGGAGAAATGCCGGTTTTCACCAGGTACAATCTATGGCGGCCATCGGGTCTGGTGCGACGTGGGGAAAGGGGTTCATGCAGGGCACTCAAACGCAGGGCGCGTACGTGCCCGAACAGTCGACGGACTTCGTGTTCAGTGTGATTGGTGAAGAATTTGGATTCATCGGGTCTCTTTTTGTGATGATTGTGTTCTTAATGCTCCTCCTGAGACTCCTTCTATTGGGGAGCAGGATGAAACACCCTTTTGGCGTGATGGCCGTCGCAGGTACAATTGGAATTTATCTGATCCACATTTTTATTAACGTGGGAATGGCAACTGCCATATTACCGGTCATCGGTATCCCGCTCCCGTTTATCTCGTATGGCGGTACGGCGCTACTTGCGAACTCGGCGCTACTGGCCATCGTACTGGCTCTTTATTTCCACCGGGACGACTTTTCCATTTATGGTTACTGAGGCCTTCAAACAGATTCAAAAAACAACATTGAACATGACACTTTTCACGCAATCAACTAGACGTGTGCTGGCGTTTTCAATTTATAGCTTTGTTTGGCATGTCGAGAGCTCAGGGCCAACATTTTCCCTCGGATGACCCCGTCATCCGTCAGATGTGGGAAATCGGAGTAGAACAGTCTCAAACCCAATTGCTGGCACATCAACTCATCGACGTAATCGGTCCGCGCCTGGCCGGGTCTCCGAATCTGGAGGCTGCGCAGTCGTGGATCATGGGTAAGTATGGTGAGAGGGGCGTCGCAGTTGAAAAAGAACAGTATGGTACGTGGAACGGCTGGCAGCAGGGGATTCTACATGTAGATATGATGGAACCCAGAGTACGGTCGCTGGAAGGCTATATGCTGGCCTGGAGTCCTTCAACTGACGGACCCGTGACGGCAGAAGTTGTGTTGCCGCCTGCTGATCTGACCGATGACAACCTGCAGGACTGGCTTGGATCACTCGATGCTAAAATTGTGATGATGTCTGCC
>SMXK01000104.1 GCA_004356265.1 Bacteroidota bacterium | reverse complement strand
GGAGAAGGAGGAATGCTTGGCGTAGAAGAAAAAGAAATAATTATTCCCGCCATATGCGCCGTGCGAGATGCTGACGCCCGAGAAGCCGCCGCGCGAGACGCTGACGCCCGAGAACCCGCTGCCCGCCGCGTCGCTCCAGAAGACGGCAGCGAATCATTAACTATCGACGGCCCGTTTCCGGCAGACGCATTTTTCGGCATGCGCAGGCAGAACAATTACGATGGAATCCTCGCGATGTACCACGACCAGGGACTGATTCCATTCAAGGCGCTGGCCTTCGAAACGGGCGTGAACTATACGGCGGGGTTACCGATAGTGCGTACGTCACCTGACCATGGGACCGCTTTTGATATCGCCGGGCAAAACAAAGCTTCTTCGACCAGCATGGCCGCTGCAATTTCGCTCGGCTGCGAGATTGTACACAATCGAAATGTAGCGCACCGATAAATGCCTGCCGTCAATCCATATTCTATCCTGGCAGAGTGTTATGACGACGTTATGGGGCACGTCGACTACGAGGATTGGGCGTTCTATATACAGGATTTATGTGACAACCACCTTCATCAGCCGGGCGATGTTCTGGAACTTGGATGCGGCACCGGGAGGTTCGCTTCGTTTTTTGCACCACTCGACGACGTGAGGTCGTACCGGGGCGTGGATGCCTCCGCGGACATGATTCGCGTGGCGAAAAAGAAAAACGCTGGCCTTAGAGCAACATTCGCAGTGCAGGCCTTCGATGAACTGCAGTCAGCGGGTGCGTCTCCGACCGGGTACGACACGGTTTTTTTGTTGTTCGACGGGCTGAATTATCTTCTGAAGGAAGATGAAATCAAGGATCTTCTGGGCCGTGTATTCAGCATAGTGAAGCCCGGCGGGTTGTTCATTTTTGATCAGAGCACGCCCGCAAATTCGATCAACAACGCGGACTATTTCGAAGACTCGGGGCGTTCTGGGGATATAGATTTTGTGCGCAGAAGTTCATTTGATGCCGAGACTTCCATCCACACGACGTCGTTTGAAATCGTGAAAGATGGTGTGATGTATAAGGAGACCCACTCACAGCAGTGTTATACAGGGCCTCAGATTCAGGCGATTCTTTCAAGTTCTGAATTTGAAATTGACGGCGGATATGGTGGATTTTCTCTGGAACCTGCCGATATAGAGTCAGAACGGATACACTGGGTAGTTCGTAAACCGGAGCCTGAAATCTCGTAGTTTGTCACTCTGGCTTCAAACGGCACCCTCAACAACGATTCTGAAGTACTGTGATTGAATTCAAGGATGTGAGTATCTCGTTTCCTTTGCCGGAAGGCGGACGGAAGGAGGTGCTGAACAACGTCTCGTTTAAAATTAGCCGGGGCGAACAGGTATTCCTCGTAGGACCGACAGGAAGCGGAAAAACTACGCTTCTGAAACTGCTGTATATGGAAAACCGACCCGATAAAGGCAGTATCCGTATAGCAGACTTTGATTCGGAGACGATCAAGAAAGAGGAAATTCCCTTTCTCCGTCGATCGTTAGGTATCGTTTTTCAGGATTTTCAGCTCCTGCCGGACCGGAATGTATTCGATAACGTGGCTTTTGCGTTGTATGTAACCGGTAAAACGGGTAAAGCTGTTAAAATGAAAGTGCTGCAGGTTCTATCGCGAGTCGGGTTGAATCACAAGAAAAACCGATTTCCCCACGAACTTTCAGGCGGTGAGCAACAACGAGTTGTGCTTGCACGCGCGATCGTCAACGATCCGTGGATTATACTGGCCGACGAGCCGACAGGAAATCTTGACCCGGCTGTGGCAGACGAAATCCAGAAACTTATTATCGGATTGAACCAGCAGGGAATGACCATTATTATTTCTACTCACGACTATCGCCTGGTAAAGAAATTCCCGTCCAGGACTCTGGCGGTGTCAAATGGGACCATTGTGGAAGTAGATCCGGCGTCCCTGGGCAGTTAGGACTTCATTGTTTGCTCACAGAGGCCTGACAGGTTATATTTCGCGATGCCTTCGGCCCAGGTGGCATATCAATTCAGCATCTGGAGTTTGCCGCAGGCGTGTCGCAATAGTATTCAAGCAACAGTATTCAAGTCGACTTGATACTAATTCGGCGAGATCCAATCCCTGCCTGACCAAATCCCAACTTGATCAATGGAGTTACTAGCCTCTGTCATTGACCACATCAATGATATTTTATCCCCGTTTCTGGTCATCGGCCTTTTAGGCACCGGTGCTTTTTTGACCATTCGTCTTGGCCTGATACAGGTTCGGCGCCTGGGTCATGGATTTGCCGTAACGTCCGGGAAATACGACGACCCGAATGAACCGGGAGACGTTACCCATTTTCAGGCTCTTACAACAGCGCTCTCAGCAACCGTTGGCATAGGCAATATCGCGGGCGTCGCCATTGCGATTCATTGGGGGGGGCCCGGTGCACTTTTCTGGATGTGGATGACGGCACTTCTCGGAATGGCCACCAAATACAGTGAAGTAACGCTGGCGCAGCATTACCGCGTTAAGATGGACGACGGCAAAGCCTGGGAAGGCAGCGTGGCCGGTGGACCGATGTATTACATCGAAAAAGGGATCAAAGACGTGTTCGGCTGGAATTGGAAACCCGTTGCTGTGTTTTTTGCCTTCATGCTCCTCATTACATCGTTCTTTACCGGTAATGCTATCCAGGCCAACACAATTGCGACCCAGGTCTCATCCAACTTCGGCATTGACCCGTGGATAACAGGACTGTTTACAGCCTGTATTGTAGGCGCCGTTATTATTGGCGGTATCAAACGAATCGGGGCTGTAACATCGATTTTGGCGCCTGTGATGGCCAGCGTGTACGTCCTCGGAGCCCTGGTTATTCTGGTGATTAACTCGGGCGACGTCATGCCTGCATTTGGAATCATCTTCAGAGAGGCATTTAATCCTACTGCCGGTGTTGCCGGAATGGGTATCGGTGTATTCATTACGACCATGCGATATGGTGTGCAGCGAGGCTTGTTTTCGAACGAAGCAGGTCAGGGTTCTGCGCCGATCGCTCACTCCGCTGCGAAAACCGATGAGCCGGTCTCCGAGGGAGTTGTTGCACTCCTTGAGCCATTCATTGATACCATCGTAATATGCACGATGACCGGTCTTGTGATCGTTTCGACAGGAGCGTACAATGCGCAGGTCCCGACACAACTCGAACTTTCGGACGGAAATATTTCGTACGTCACTATTGAAGAAAATGGTGGACACGAATCCACCGCGTCTCCGGCCCGGTTCGTTATTGAAAACGGATCACCGGTACTGGCGTCTGAATCTGATGCCCGCATGGCATTCTACGATGTGGCTGTCGAACGATTCTATACCGACGAAGATCAGACGATGCCATTTACCGGCACCGTTTTCCCAAGTGAAGACAGGGCCGAATCGTCATCTGGTTCGGAAGTACTCGTCTTGTATGGAAACGCCGTCCGGAACAGCGCACCGCTCACAACGCTCGGATTCGAGCGCGGACTGGCGTCTGTCGGCATGTCGTCCCTGGGGCGTTATCTGGTTCTGTTGTGTGTATTCCTGTTTGCCATTTCTACTGCGATTTCGTGGAGTTATTACGGGGATCGATGTGCCAACTACCTGTGGGGTAAAAAAGCCATCGTACCTTACAAAGTCATATTCATCATCATGCACTTTGTTGGCGCGACACTTGCTGTCACAACGATCTGGGATATAGGGGACGTTGCCCTGTCACTTGTAACACTTCCGAACGTGATTTCTCTGTTATTACTTTCGGGTCTCCTGAAAAGACTCACGGACAGCTACTTCGAGCGCAAACCGTGGCTGGAAAAGGGAGGTAACGGAAAGGCGTCTTAGGAATCATTATGGAACAGGTCATTGTCATCGACCATCCGTTACTGAAGCGTGATCTGACGATTCTCAGGCGGCGAGACACTGCGCGGGGAACGTTCAGAACCACACTGTCGAACGTCTCGACGATTCTGGCCTATGAAGTTTTGAGGTCGCTTCACGTCAAGACGGTTAGAGTACAGACGCCCCTTGAGGAAACCGAGGGGCACGTGCTCGACGAGGGGGTTATCGTAGTTCCCATCTTGCGTGCAGGCCTCGGGATGATCGATGGATTTATCCGGTTTCTGCCCGAAGCCCGCGTGGGCCATCTGGGGATGTATCGCGATGAAACGACGCATGAACCGGTCGACTATTACTCGAACATTCCTTCTGAACCCGAAAAACATCGCGTCATCGTAGTGGATCCCATGCTCGCAACGGGGGGCAGTGCAATCGGCGCTATTTCGCATTTGAAAAATCTCGGGGCGACCCGCATTGTGTTCTGTTGCCTGGTAGCGGCCCCCGAGGGCGCGGCAGCACTCAACACCGCGCACCCGGACGTTAGAATTTACACAGCGAGCCTGGATCGCGAGCTCGACGCAAACGCCTACATTCGCCCCGGACTGGGCGATGCTGGAGATCGTATTTTCGGAACGGCGTAATGCCGCTAATTAATTCTCGCTTGAATAGATGAACCATCCTTTTATAACACGTGCCCCGCGCACGCTCTTTGCTGCAATGTTGGCGGTGCTGCTTGGATTCGCGGCCGCACCTGATGCAACAGCACAATCGTACGAAGTCGAAACGCCCCAGGTTGTGCTGACCAACGTCGGCTTCTCAGTAAATGTGTTGGTAGAAGGAGATTCGTTAGGCATGGACGCTTTTTTTGTCACGGTAGGCGGGCAAAGGGCAGAGGTTTTGATGGATGACTACAGCGGTGTTTGGGTGGCCCGCGATCTCATGGTTACAGAAACCGGAGAAGTGAACGTGGAATTAAACCGGGGCCCCGTAATTGTAGCAAGTGGTTCAACGCGGGCTATGGCAGGCTGGATGTCGATCCTGCCACCCTTTTTTGCCATCTTGATAGCGCTCGTTTTCAAGCGGGTCGTACCGGCTCTGTTCGTCGGGTTGTGGTTGGGCGCGGTGCTGATTGTAGGCTTAACCCCTGGCGGTCTCGGGAGTGGTTTTCTGGATGCATTTGCCGTGTACGTGGTCGGAGCATTCACAAAAACGGAAAATGCCCAGATCATACTTTTCAGTTTCATGATCGGGGGTATGATTGGGATTATCTCTAAGAACGGTGGCATGCAGGGGATTGTGGATAAAATCGTCCGCTTCGCGACCTCCCCGAAACGAGGGCAGTTGAGTACCGCCTGGCTGGGTTTGGCTATATTTTTTGACGACTACGCCAACACACTGGTCGTAGGGAATACGATGCGCCCGGTAACGGACAAACTAAAAATCTCACGAGAGAAACTCTCCTACATCGTGGATTCAACCGCCGCTCCGGTTGCGTGTATTGCGCTTGTCACGACGTGGATTGGTACAGAAGTCGGGCTGATTCAGGCGTCGCTGGATACGATGCCGGGTATTTCGGGGTCAGCCTACGAACTTTTCATATCCTCCATTCCGTACAGTTTCTATCCGATCCTGGCCATTCTATTCGTATTCCTGGTTGCCGGGATGGGCCGGGATTTCGGTCCGATGTATAAAGCAGAAATCAGAGCGCGGACCACCGGTCAAGTTCTGGGACCGGACGCCCAGGTGGACAGTGCGGCGGCCAGCAGTAAAGAACTCACACCGATCGAAGGCAAACCTCGCAGGTGGTACAACGGAGCTATTCCCGTTCTGGTCATGATCGGGGCGCTGATCTGGGGGCTTTTTCAAACAGGCAGTGGAGACAGTATCAGGGAGATTATCGGCAGTGCCGATTCGTACACGTCATTGTTGTGGGCTTCACTTCTCGGTGTTTTCGCGGCAGCGGTACTTTCAGCTGTACAGAGGATTTTAACCATTGGCGAGATTGTCGAGGCCTGGTACAGCGGCCTTAAAGGGATGATGTTCGCCATGATAATTCTGATTCTGGCCTGGTCTCTGGCAGAAACTACAACCGTTCTGCACAGCGCGGATTATCTGGTTTCGGTTCTAGGTGATTCACTCAATCCCGGATTTGTACCCGCCATCGTATTCATACTGGCAGCAATCACAGCTTTTTCTACCGGTTCGAGCTGGGGAGCCATGGGAATCCTGATGCCGCTTGTGCTTCCGCTAGCCTGGGCCGTGATGACCGCGAATCAGATGACTGACATAGGTAGTTACCACATTCTGTACTCAACCATTGCGTCTGTGCTCGCGGGCGCCGTGTGGGGAGATCACTGCTCGCCGATATCAGACACCACAATACTATCGTCCATGGCCTC
>SMXK01000103.1 GCA_004356265.1 Bacteroidota bacterium | reverse complement strand
GGTTTGTCCTGAACGATTCAATTCCGGTAATCGTGATGGATACGAACGGACCGTGGGACCGGGGTGTTGTTTTGGCCTCTTCCATCTACCAGAGAGACGTCCTGGACGAGTTGAAGGCACAGTTTCTGGGGCCGCTCCTTGATGGGAATATTCTCAGTCCGTACGCAGATTATTATTTTAATCCGGAGCAAGGAGCATGGTACGTAACCGGCTATGATGGAGCATACTTCTTCGACACGCGTATTGAGCCGCCCGACCTTAGAAATGGACGGCCAGAAATACAATCATTTGTTACGAACGGGGATCAGTCTCCTAATTAGCGTTTCTTATAGTGGGTACAACAAAAAAGCAGAAGCGAGAAGAAGCCAGGCAGAAAAGGCACGAGGAACGTGCAGGGCAACAAGGTACAGGCTCGAAAGGTAGCCGCCAGCAAAAGGGCAAAGTGAGAGAATGGGTCGACGCAATGACATTCGCGATTGTCGTGATGCTCATCGTCAGAACCTTATTCTTCGATCTTTTCAGGATTCCGACACCATCAATGGAAAAAAGCCTTATGGTCGGAGACTATCTGTTTGTGTCCAAATTGCATTATGGAACGCGGACACCGATGACAATCGGTATTCCGTTTACGTCCATGTACATCAAAGGGATTTCAATTCCGTTTTTCCGGTTCCCTGGATTTACCAAAATTAAGCGTGGAGATGCGGTCGTATTTAACTGGCCGGAAGATGCTGTTGAGCAGATAGACAGGCGAATGCATTACATCAAGCGAATTATGGGGCTCCCCGGTGAGAAACTGGAAGTCCGGGATAAAGTCGTGTTTATCGATGGTGAGGCTCAGGAACTGATGCCCACGATGCAGCAAAGGTGGCGCGTTGTGAAGACAGAACCACGGATTCAGCTGTCCAGTAGTTGGCTCGACGAAATAGGCGTCTCAGAGGTTATACAGACAGAAAATCAACTCGTATTGGTAGTTACCGGAACGGAGTTCGCGATGGAGGAAATTAAAGCGATGCCGTGGGTAGCAAGTATCGAGCCGGCTATAACCGTTCCCAACAGCCGCTATGATCAGGTCATGTACCCGCGCGGCAGGGGATACAACCCTGATAATTTCGGACCGGTGTCTATTCCGAAGGAGGGACAGACGGTGACGCTGACTGACGCCGTATGGGAAGAAATAGAGACGGTCATTACCCGTTATGAGGGGCATGTTGCAAGGCGCACTCTCGATGGGACTTTCGAGATCGACGGAGAACCGGCAACAACCTACACTTTCTCGCAGGACTACTTTTTCGCGATGGGGGATAACCGCGATAATTCAGAGGACAGTCGCTTCTGGGGATTCGTACCTATGGATCACGTAGTTGGAAAAGCAATGTTTGTCTACTTTTCGTGGGATGCCGGATCCCGGTTGCCAAGATTCGGGCGGATATTTTCCCGAATCAAGTAGGCGCCTCACCGAATCATATGTGAATTGGGGTTCAGGTCGAAATCAAGTCCGGCAGCGAATCAAGCCGGGCGGCGATCAGTCTCCCGTGCGGCCGAGCAGTTTGTCGAAGAACTTTTGCTGCGACGTTCCTGGTGGAACATCATACGGGTGATCCGGAAGTACTGCTCCTGAGAGAACCGGCTTACCGTTTGTTTTGGTGAAGGGAATCGGTTTCGCTTCGGGGTCTTCGCCGAGGACCAGAACCGTTGTGCCCGGTTTTTTTATTTTTCCCTGGCTGGACCCAAATCCACTTCCGAGAGTCGTCTCCCAGGGATCGGCCCAGCGATAAATCCACTCTGCATCTTCGTCCACAAGCCTTACGCAACCGTGACTGGTAGGTCCGCCCGTGGGCATCGGATATTGGTGGATGTGAATACCCCGCTCATCGTGAAAGTTAAAAACCCAATACATTTCCCACGGTTCACCGACCGGGCTCAACGAAGAGACGCGATATTCTGTCTTCCAATTAAAGTTGTACCGGCCACCGGGTGTTGGAGAGGCCTTTGCCCCTGTGTTCACAATTCCCCACCGCTTCAGAGTCCCGAGCTCGTAGGCAGCCCAGGCCTGCAACGTTTTATCGATAATGAACAATTTGTCGAATTCTGCTGCCCCCGAATACTGGCGGGGGAAGGGAGAATATGAACAGAAGTCGGTTCTGAATTCTGATGGGATGACCAGGGAATCACCGATTTCAATTCCGGACATGAGTGATCTATTTAGCAAACCCACTAATTTGGATCTTTCCGCGCCCAGGTACACATCCCCGTCTCCTATTATTTTGTAGAACGTATTTTTGGCCAGTACCGGATTTGAGCGGCGGTCATAAAATTCAAAATAGTCGTAGGTAACGGGCTTCTGGTCCGCCGAAATCACCTCGCATTCTCCAAGGATATCTTCGAGCTCTTTCTGGTTTACATAACTCTGGCCATTCACCGGCTGCCAAATGCAGGTGAAAAACGCTGCCACAAGAATCGGCATGGCACCCGGCCACGCGATCACTGATTTCTTTGTTATCTCTGACATCCGTCTTGGCGTAATTTTTGAATAATGTTCGGTTTTCCGAGGACAATAAGTACGTTGCCCGATTGAATGACTTCGTCGGCACCCGGGTTGAACTCAGTCTCATGTGTCTCCTTTCGAATGATTCCGACTACAATAACATCGAATTGTTGCCTCAGATTACTTTCGGAGAGCGATTTACCTGCAACGGAGGAATCCTGTTCCACGTGTACTTCTTCCATGGACAGATCCATCTCATCGTCCAGGAATACGTCTTCCATAAATCTGACAATGTGAGGTCTGAGAATAACCTGAGACATGCGGTGAGCTCCTACCTCGCAGGGAGACACAACCTTGTTCGCCCCAGCTCTTAATAGTCGGCGTTTGTTCTCGGGTTTTCCAGCCCGCGCGAGGATATAAATATCTTCATTTAATTCCCTCGCCAGCAAAGAGACAAACACATTCATGCTGTCTTCCGGAAGCGTAAGGATCAGGCCTTTTGCGTTAATAAGGCCGGCATTAAGAAGGGTTGATTCGTCTTCCGCATCCCCCTCAGTGAACAACATGGTTTATTTGTCCAATTCGAGAATCTTATCGGGATTGTTCTCGATAATCACGAATGGTATATCCATCGCTGCGAGATCCGTCGCAATCCTACTGCCAATGCGTCCAAATCCACATATAATATAGTGGTCGCGCGTGGACGAGTCATGCTGCTTAATCCAGGTAACCATCCGGGGAGGCGACTAAAAATGGAAAATGTTTACCGTGCCACGACTGGTTCGCCGGCCTCTCTACACCCGAGCGCGCCGATGTTAAATCGGATATTCCCCGATCCAATACGGGAGTTGAGTCGAGCAAATTATTGCTCAGAACGACTTTGCTGAACTCAGATCGCGTAGTGTTCTGCAGGACTCCGTCGGGCGTACGATACGTAATCGAGAGCGGCCCGACCCACTCAAAGTCACATTCCGTAGCGAACGCGTCTAGAATATGCTCATGTTTATCGATTCCACATCCCGACAAATCTCCGTCGGATACGAAAGCCCCGATCACCAGGATTTGATCGTCAATCAGAATGAAATCACTCAGTACCGGCCTCTGATGGGAGGTCCATTCGCCGGAAAAGTGCACAACGGTCGCAGATAGATTATTACTTTCTGACGACGATAACACCCGAGAAGCAACATGAATCCAAATCTTGGAATCTTCCGGCAATTGACTGAATAGATCGTTTGTAAAAGTCATGTTGATCTGCAGAAAACAAATGGAATTTTGACTTATGTGAGTATCGCCAAAGTAGGCAGAATATTCACTGGAACCGGCCTCATGAACGCGTCAGAATTCGGAAAGATCGGTATACTTGGGCAATACAGACCGGATCTCGGTCTATCGGAACCAGAGTAATCTCACCTGAGAACTACAAACCAGATGAATCTCGAGCTTAACGGAAAAGTGGCAGTGGTGGCGGGTGCAAGCCGCGGAATCGGATTGTATATCGCCCGGAGTCTGGCGGCAGAGGGGTGCAGGCTGCTTATCTGCTCTCGCTCGGCGGAAGCCATCGGACAGGCGGAGGAGTCTCTTAAAACTGATGGCGCCGACGTGGCTTCGATTGCTCTCGATATCGCCGAATCGGGCGCTGGCGAACAACTTGCAGAAGCGGTATCAAATGCGTTTGGGCGAGTTGACATCTATGTCGGAAATGCGGGCGGTAACAGGCGAAAAGATTTCGTCGACACAACCGAAACAGACTGGCACGAAATGATGTCGCAGAATTTCCATTCGCACGCGAACTGCAGTCGGGCGATGATTCCGCTGATGCGCGACGCTGGAGGTGGTGCGATCACGTTTATCTCCAGCATCTTTGGTCGAGAGGCTGGAGGAGCCGGTTTGTCGATCTACAACACGACAAAGTCCGCATTAATCAGCCTGGCAAAAATCATGGCCATCGAGCTGGGAAAGGATTCGATTCGGGTCAATACGGTTGCGCCGGGATCTATCCGATGGCCGGGTGGGTCGTGGGATAAACGTTGTATTTCGGATCCGGAAGCGATGGCGGAGTTCGTCAGTTCCAACCTGCCGATGGGTAGGTTTGGAAGTGCCGAAGAGGTCGCCGACGTGGTCTGTTTTCTTTCTTCGGCCAGGGCCAGTTGGATTTCCGGAGCCTGTCTGAACGTGGATGGTGTCCAGTCGAAGTCGCTGATCTAGCGCCTGATAACCCTATTCGAAGCGAGTGAACGTCGCTTCGATCTGACGTTTATCCCGCAGTGCTTTTCTCCATTGCACGAGAATCGGACTCTGATAGGTGCCCGTAATAATTTTCCCGTGCTGCCCCTCGTGTTCGTCGGACACGATGAGGCTGATTCCTCTCTTCATTCTCAGGAATCGGCTGGCGGGAACAGAGACCAATTTATCAATGACGCGCTCCGCCAGAGTTTCGCTGAGGCCCATCTTGTCTATAAACTCGTTCACGACGTGTACAAGATCATACTTCAGGTAATCCTTGGCTTTCTCCTTGATCGCGCGAGGGTCACGAATCATATTCCTGCCCTTTTGCATCATGAAACGAATCGGGCTTCTCAGAACTTCCGCCAGATCATATTGCATCAATAACGTTTCGTACTCATTCACGGTCAGCCCGGTGTGACGCTCTTCAGTAGGAAGTCGAAGGGCAATGCGACCCTTCGTGATACCCATTTCTTCGACTTTTTCCTGAAGAAGTTCAAGAACGCCGACTTTCGGATCCCAGAGATTGACCGAGTCAATTGGGTGGGCTGACATCTGTACGTCAAGCGTTTCTTTGTAGACCTTCGACTCCCGGTTATACCCGAGGACAGTCGTCTTGCGCTGCCGCCGTTCATCACCATTCACGCCATCCAGATCAACGAAATAAACGGGTTTGTCGGGGCGATTTTTATAAGTAACACAACTCTGCAGGCCGGATCCGATGTAAACAAGGTGGGAGTCTGCATTTTTGGGTTCAATTAATTTTTGAGCCTCGGAGAGTTCATTACGCAATTCCATTTGATCATGCCGGTAATCAGCATTCTCAGGAAACAGGCCCTGGAAACTCCCGACATAGGCCTGTAACACGGCCGGATCGTTCTTTAGTCGATCACAGAAATTCTGTTCGAAATAACCAGCGGTAGTGTGGTGCGAGAAAAATAAACTCCTCTCGTAAGCCTCGAAAAAATCTGCTCGTTCATCCCGAACTCGTCCGGTAACATCGATGAGATCGATGCGCGAGGCAGGTGACAGGTCGAGTGAGATTTCACTTGGCGGTAATGCCATCTATTTTTTTCTACTCCTGAAAGTTCAACTGGGTGCTGATAGCAGTCTTCGAGAAATTCGGCAGCTTGGTTGCGCCACAATACGGCACTAAAATACAAATTGATCCAGAGATGAATGTGCCGAATTGACAGAAAATCGCCCCCTCTTTTCGATGGACGTTTCACGGAGACGATTGGATACAACTGTTTTTTCGCGTCACCTGAATTCGTAGTTTGATACGTCCTCGACCGATTCTGTGTCGCCTTGTGTTTATCTACATTTGACTCAAATGGCAACCCCATCCAGGCCGGACCACCGGTTGTTAATCGTTCTTACTCTCGGAATCGCATTTCACTTGTCCCTCGGCGCAGTGACGGCCCAGTCGCAACAGGCGGATCTGTCTTTTCTGACGACGGCAGCAGAGGAAAGCGATTTTAATGAAACAACCCGGTATGATCAGGTGGTGGCGTTTGTCGACGTTGCTGTGGCACAACACCCCCTTCTTCATGCTACGACGATGGGTTACACGACCGAAGGTAGAGCCATTCCGTTGGTGATTTTTGGCGACGTTGCCGATGCATCTCCGGAATCCGTCAGGTCGTCGGGCAAGCTGGTCGTTTATGTGCAGGGTAACATCCATGCGGGTGAGGTCTGCGGGAAAGAAGCGGTT
>SMXK01000102.1 GCA_004356265.1 Bacteroidota bacterium | reverse complement strand
GAGGCCATTTTGTTCGTCTCGAAATCTGTCTAATACAGCATGCAGGTCGGATGAACCAGAGGCGTCCATTCCCGTTTCCGGCTCGTCAAGCAGAATGATGTCTGGAGACTGAAGGAGCGTCCTGGCCAGATAAACTCGTTGCAACTCACCGCCTGACAATTCCCCGATAGGGCGTTCCGCCAAATGTGCTGCACCTACTTTGTCCAACGCGCTGACAGCAATGGAGCGATCAGCAGCTGAAATTCGCCATGGCCATCGTTTGCGAACAGACGTCAGCACGAGTTCGACTGAGACTGCCGGAAAGGTTCTGTCAAGTGATTTGGTCTGCGGAACATAGCCGAGCGTGACAGGATCTCCATTGACATCAGAGGCTGTTTCGATTGTGCCTCTTTGAGGTGTCACGAGACCCAGAATGGAGCGAATCAGCGTCGATTTCCCACCGCCATTCGGGCCTACTACAGCAAGAAAGTCACCGGGACTGACGTTAAAGTTGATGTCGTTCAGGACCGGGACACCGCCGAGCGTGACAAATAAGTTTGATACCTTTATCACTTCAATTTCGCCTCAGGCTTATTATACTTGCTGCTGCCGACATCATAAACGCCTCATAGGATTGTTCGGAGTTTCCAATCGCCTCGATAAACACAACAGGTAATTCTGTTTCATCTTTTATTATCTGCAGGATGCCCGAAGATTCATGTTGCTGCGCAATCACGCCGATCGGGCTATGGTTTTTAATCTGATCCAGCACTTCGATTACCGAGGATGGAGAGGCTTCGTGATCAGGAGATGACTCCAATGTCGCGACAGATGTTATATTATAACGTGTAAGAAAATAGTCGAAAAACGGGTGAGACGTGACAACCGATTCGCCGGCTAAAGGATCGATAACATGTACAATTTTAGTGTCCAGTACTGCGAGCTGTATTTCGAAAATATCCAATAATTCCTCGTAATCCGGGCAAAGCAGCGGGCGGGATGTGCAGAGAGAAGTTGTAATAATACCCGCCGACTTTTGCACTTCCATCGGGTCGAACCAGAAATGCGGATTAACGTGCGAGTCAGAATTTGTGGCTGCCAGAAATAGCGGTGATACATCAGACAATCGACCGGCCCATCCATCCAGATCAGGATGCCCGAGAAAGACGATTTCAGCATTCGAAAACCTCCTCACGTCGCTTGGACGCGGTTGGTATTCATGTGGCGACTGGTTGTTGTTAAGTAATACCACAATTTCGTCGTTCGGAAGTGTCAACTCGCTGATTATTGAACCGAAAACGGGTAGCGACGTGGCAATTATCAGATTTCCTTCTCGTTTTTCCGCGTCTTGAAAACACGATGTTGTGAAGAGTGAAATCATCAAAAGGACAAAAAGCCGCGTCAATCGACACCGATTTATCTGATGAAACCGGGAACGGAAGTTTGCTGGACGAGATCGGCCGGGCAGGGAAAAAAACGAATTTTTATTGTCCATCGGTGAGCGTTCGGCAGGCTACAATCGTTCGAGTGAGACTAGCGAAGTGTTTTTAGTCACCGATAGGCCAGGCTGTGCGTCAACGTTTGTTACCCGTGCATCAAAGGGCGCCCTGATTTCATTTTCCATTTTCATGGCTTCAAGCACTACCAATGCGTCTCCGGCTGACACGATGTCACCGAGTGCAACATGTACTTTTATAACAAGGCCCGGCATTGGAGCAGAAATGTCGCCGTCAAATTCGTTTGAGTCAGAACCGACACCCAATTCTTCAAGAAGTTGAGCCCGGCGATTCGTAACTCGAAACGTGTACGGAACGCCGCCAATCGAAAATGACAACATATTCCGGGTCCGATCGGTCAGGGTAGCAGAAATACTTTTTCCTTTAAATAATACAGACCACGATTTTCCGTGTACATGTCTGAGAGAAAACCCGTCTTTATTTTCTGTCTCGTTTAAACCAAGCTCAATGATTCGAGATTGATCATTAATCTCTACGCGTACCTGTGTTTCACTTAGAGAGTGGTGCGATTTAGTCATCAAGATCGTAATGGTATTCCGGGTGGCAATCGAAGATACGACTCTCACACGACTCAACAATCAGCTCAAATCTTGTCGAAAACGAACGCCCTTTTAAACCGAATATCATATGGTTCCAAGTGGATCTTCGTAACTTGAACTCCATGATTATTCAACACATTCAGCATTATGTCTGACGCGATAAAAAGAATCGGTGTCTTCACGAGCGGCGGTGATGCTCCCGGGATGAATGCGTGCTTGAGGGCTGTGGTCAGGACGGCCCATGAATATGGAATTGCAGTAACCGGAATTTTTCGCGGGTATGCTGGAATGATCGAAGGCGAGTCTACAGAATTGACTACTCGAGACGTTTCCGGAATCTTGCAGAAAGGGGGTACGATATTAAAGAGTGCTCGATCAAAACAATTCAGAACGGTTGATGGTCGCATTGCTGCCGCTGAAAATGTAAGAAAGTGGCAGATAGACGCCCTTATCGGAATCGGAGGGGACGGCACCTTGCAGGGAGCGACGATATTTTCTGCTGAACACAATATTCCGATTATATGCTGTCCCGGGACAATTGATAACGACCTCTTCGGGACGGATTACACGATTGGATTTGATACTGCCATCAATACAGCTATTCAAAGCATTGACCGGATTCGCGATACGGCGGATGCCCATAACCGGTTGTTTCTGGTGGAGGTAATGGGACGAGATGCCGGTTTTATAGCACTGCATAGTGGGATTGGTGGCGGCGCAGAACTGGTACTGATCCCGGAATCCAATCAGTCAATGGAATATGTCAAAAAGCGTATCCTGGAAACCATGTCCAACCAACTTCGATCATCGATAGTGATTGTGGCCGAAGGAGATGAACTAGGTGGGGCCGTTCATATTGCCAGTTCTTTAGAAGACGATTCGAGTTTTGACGATATAGAAATACGCGTCTGCATTCTAGGGCACACCCAGCGTGGCGGGTCTCCCTCGGCAAATGATCGCGTACTTGCGAGCAGGTTGGGGATGGCATCAATTGATGCGCTGGTTCAAGGTCATACAAACGTTATGATCGGAATCGTTCATGATCGCATTACCCTGACGCCCTCTGAGGCTGTCTGGACTCAGAAAAAAATCATGAATTTCGATCTGATGAAGCTTGCAGACGTAATTCGTTGAGACTCACGTAAGACCATCCCTGAGGGGACGCCTCAATTCATGGCCAGCTTGCCAACTACTGACAAGAAAGCATTTGTTAAAGACATGTTCGACAATATCGCGCCGCGGTATGACGTATTGAACAGGATACTGAGCGGAGGAATCGATCAACAATGGCGGAAAAAGGCGATTGCCATGTTGAAAGACGACGCTCCGTCACGAATATTAGATGTCGCAACCGGCACCGCAGATCTCGCCATTCTCGCTGGAACCTTAGATCCGGATGAAGTCGTGGGGGTGGACATCGCAGAAGAAATGCTTCAGGTGGGTCGAACGAAAATTGAGAACAGGGGCCTTTCAAATCTGATCAAATTAAAACACGGGGACGCCGAGCAGTTGCCATTCTCCGAGGCTAGTTTTGATGCCGCGGTGGTCGCGTTTGGTGTTCGGAATTTTGAGGACCTGGCTCTCGGACTCAGTGAAATCAGTCGAGTTCTTCGTCCTGGTGGTCAATTGGTAGTATTGGAATTTAGTCGGCCAACACGTTTTCCGGTTAAGCAGTTATACGCTTTCTACGGACGTTTTATTCTTCCCACTATCGGGAAAATGATTTCAGGCGATGATGCAGCATATAAATATCTACCGGAGTCCATCGAAGCTTTTCCAGACGGGGCGGACTTTTTAGACGTTATGAGAAGCTCCGGATTCCGTGGCGTTTCGCAGAAACGATTGACTTTTGGAATCGCCTCTCTTTATTCCGGGCGATCATCCGGCTGAGGGCTACGAATTGTCTTCGCGGTATTTGACCAGGCAACACTCATTAACACCGTCGTGCGTTCGATATTCAACCCGATCCATCAGGCGATTCATGAGCTTAACGCCAAGACCGCCTCGTTTTCCTTCCGATATAGACTCCTTTAAATCTGGTAATTGGTACTCCGCCTCGTTGAAGGCGATCCCGCGATCCCGAAGGCGGATAACGAACTTGTCATCAGTAACGATAATGGCGACGTCGACGATGTTTTCGCGATCGTCTTTATAGGCGTGTTTAATTACGTTCGTACATGCTTCGTCCACGGCCAGTTTCAAATACTCAATCGCCTGAGAAGAAAAACCAGCTTTAGCCGCGTGTCCCTTCACAAAATCTCGGACCTCAACGAGATATCGTGTCGAACTCGGGATGGTTAATTTGTGGGTAATAGATGCCAATTGTAATCGCAGTCGTGAGCGGGAAATTCGGTATGTCTTGAGTAGTGAGCTGCCAGACGAGTTATGCAGCTTCGAATTTGGCGACGGCTTCTTCTTCTGTATCTAAGATGTCGAATAACATGGGAAATCCCAGTAAATCGAATACATTAAACACTTTTGGTTGCAGGTTGGAAATCTTGAGGTCACCTCCGTTTTCCCTTATTTCTTCTATGTAAGCCATAAATACACCGAGTCCGGCGCTCGATATGTACATCAAGTCTGCGCCGTTAACGATTATGTGATACGAGCCACTGGATTGGCACTTATGAATTGCTGCTTCAAGGTCTGATGCCGTATGTGCATCCAATTCACCCTTTAGATCCAGCACTTGAATATGGTTCAACGTTCTAAAACTGACTGAAAAATTGCTCATTGCGTCTTTGATGAAGCTGTATTGGTATTAGTTTGCGGCTCAACAGTCTGCCACTGCGGCAGAGAATGTAAACTACAAAGAATCATTATAAAGTGGATTCTGTTTCGGGTATGATTAAGGTCCCACTTTCAGATATCGGTATCCCGTGCCACTTGATAATCACGAGAGTCATATCGTCGTCGTATTCACGATTCTGTAAGAAAGTATCCAAATCTCGGATTACGGCTTTGTGGATTTCCGTTGCATCTTCATGCCTGAATTCTGAAAGAACATTCAGCAGGCGATCATATCCGTATTCTTCGTTTTCGGGAGATCGACTTTCCACGACACCGTCTGTATAGAGTGCGAAAACGTCTCCCGGATTCAGGGATATATCTTCTTCTTCGAGGGTAGTTTTAAACAGAGTCGATCTGTCGAGACCAAGCCCCATGCCCTGGGTTCGAATATATCGCGCAACTCCCGTTTGATCTACGAGGGCAGCCGGGCAGTGACCGGCGCGGGCCATCACGAAAGTTTCTTTTTCAACATCCAGAACACCATAAATGACGGAGATAAAGACATTTCGATCCAGGCTGTGGGCCAGAGCCGTATTAGCGTGGGACAGAAACTCTCGCGGGGAAGGAGAGAGTCTGCTGAGAGACTGAAAGACTCCTTGCATTTCGGCCATGTAGAACGCCGCCGACGTGCCTTTCCCTGATACATCTCCTATTATAATTGAAATTCGATGGTCATCCAGTTGAACGAAATCATAGTAGTCGCCCCCGACCTCATGGGCGGAAACGCTCGATGCCGCAATTGATAAGCCAGGCATCTCAGGCGTTCGCTGCGGTAGCAAACGGCGCTGAACCTCGCGCGCGATGCTTAACTCGCGGGCAAGCCTTTCTTTTTCAACCTGCTGCTCAAACAGTTGGGCATTGTCCATCGACACGGCCGCCTGGGCCGCATAGATTCCGATTGTTTGTAAGTCATCCCGTTCAAATCCGCGAACGACATCCTTTGCAACAAATAGTGCCCCAAGCACTTTATCGCGGGCCATCAGAGGCGTGACCAAGAGACTTCCGACGCCGTCTCCAGGTTTTGCACTCACGCGGTGGTCTGCCGGCGCATGTTCAAGGTGTAGAGCTTCTTTGCGTTGCGCGACATCCTCGTAGAGTGCAATATAATCGATCTTGCTCTCGATTTTTTCTGTATCAATACCGTGCGTTGCGACGATAACAGGCTTCAGTGATCCGGTCTGATAATCTGCCACCGCAAGCCACGCGCTGCTGGCAGAGCCGGATTCGACCGGAGCGGCGGTGATCGTTGAATACAGTTTCTCCGGATCGAAAACGTGTCCGGCAACCTGGCTTAA
Organism: Bacteroidota bacterium; assembly: GCA_004356265.1. Taxonomy (GTDB): domain Bacteria; phylum Bacteroidota; class Rhodothermia; order Rhodothermales; family UBA10348; genus N075bin62. The sequence continues at coordinate 10,488 of SMXK01000102.1, read as the reverse complement.
TGAATGCATCGCCGCCCGTTCGCCCGCCCGCTGAGCAAACTCCCCCGACGTCGGTAAATGGAAAAGAAGCGACAGAAACGAAGTTGTACAATACAACATCGCAAACACGATGCTCTGGCTTATAAACAGTGAAATGGGTGGGCTGTAATAATCGAGATACGCGTACCCACCCGGAACCAGGATGCCCGAAACTGCTCCTTCTCCCACCATGGAAAACATAAAAAAGAGGATGATTCCCAAAACGATACTCAGTCCTATCGTCGCGATCTTTTCTTTAAACGACAAGAACACAATCCAGGAGAGTCGGAATGCATTCATCAGCATGAAGACAACAACTACGATGAGCGCGATATTCTGAATTTCTGTCAGTCTGGCCCCTGCCTCGTTCGGAATTACGGTGAGGGAGGCAAGAACCATAAGGCCCAGCATCATATACCAATTCCGTTGACTGGATTTGGAGCGTTTGACTAAAACCAGATCCTGAAGCTTGATGAGCAAGACAAGAACGAAAGTGCTCACGGCGAGCGTCAACACATTCATCTTGAAAATATAGGCAAGTGCCAGTGGAACACCGGTTTCCAGGTCAAATCCTGGAATTCCAAGCGGAATGTCGCCGACGAACAAATCGCCTATCTGGCTTACAGCTGCACCGATGAAAAGCGTGAGCAAGCCTGAAATCGACGCTGTCCAGAATGATCGAGCCGGCGATGTGCGTCGGGACCTGAACAGTTCATGTAATACTATGCCAAGACTACCATATCCGAAAAGAAGAATGCCTTCGTATACATATCGCAGAAGCTGCGGGACAGGTGTCTGAGTTGCCCATTCGAAAACATGGAAACTGAGGCCAACACCGAAACAAAGCGCGAAAATAAGGCTCAAAAAGACCAGTTTCGTTCGCCCTGTCCGGGACGTCGAGTTTTTTTGAACGTCTGTTTTTTTCTTCTTACTCAGGAACATCCGGTAGCGAAGAGCGCCTCTTGAAATATGAACGCGCTTCTACACACGCTTACTTCTTAATGTTACAGAAATCGATCGATGTCGTCCGGGCAATGTACGGGTTTCCCGAGCACGGTTTTTCAACATCTCGGGTAACTTAGAATAGGGATCGACGTAGACTCACCTTCACCAGCATAGATGCCAAACGACGATATGAGAAAACAAGGATTGACGAAGGTTCAGCTTTTTCTGCTATTTGGAGCAGTAGGTCTCGTCATGTGGCGAATGAGCAATAGAACTGGTGGAGTAGAAGGACTTGTCGTAATATCAGACATGTCAGATGGACACGTCTATCGGACCGGCATGCGAGTAGAGAACGATACTGACATAGTGATAAATATGACCGGATCGTTTGAAACTGACGCAGAGCGGGCCTTGATTGCTACATACGGCTGGATCGTAAATGCAGATGACCGGTCGCTGGTCTGGATAGCAAATCGATCTCAGTATGTCCGTGATGGTGTATTGGGAGTTGTAACGGATTCGATTCATATTACGGCCGGGTCGTATGACGTCTTTTATACGACAGAAGGCCCAACAGCCAATTCAAGATCTAACGCTCCATTCCTGGGCTTGAAGCCATTCTGGACTAATGACGCGAGCCAATGGTCGCTTAGTATAGCGCAGCCGACCGGGGCAGATATCGATAACCCGGACGTTTTCCATGCTGATTATCACGGGTTCTCTCCAGAGTCGGAAGATTTGCTATGGACAACCGGTATCGTCGGAAACAGGGACGCTAGTACGCATCTGTTTCGTGTTTCTGCCCAGGCAGAAGTGAGCATCTATGCAATCGGAGAGATCTGCTCGCGGGAATGTGATTTCGGGTACATCGAGAATGTTCAGAATGGTACCACTGTCTGGATGATGAATTGGGAAAACACTATGCCAGCTGGTGGCGCGGAAACAAATCGAATTTTCCAGGGCACTATCACTCTGGACCCGGGAATTTACAGAGCCGGTTTTCAAAGCAACGGCTCGCATTCAGGAAAGAGCTGGCGCGCGAATCCACCGCATGATCCCGACGGCTGGGGAATGACTCTCTCTAACGTTCCACGGGCAAATATTGTGTCGTACGATCCTTGGACACAAACGACGCCATTTATAGACATGACTGGTATCGGCGACGATGAACTGCACAAGAAACAATTCAAAGTGAACAAGAAATCTACATTTCTTATTTCAGCGATGGGAGAAATTACGTCTCAGAGTTCGGTGTATGATTACGGCTGGCTGGAGCGAAACGATTCTCACGAGACCATCTGGAAAATGAGTTATAGAAATTCCAACATCGCAGGTGGAGACAGTAAAAACCGGGTAGAAACCGTATTTCTGGAATTAGAACCAGGCACGTATACGGTGTATTATCAGACGGACAACTCGCACAGTTTCGAGGCCTTCAACTCAAATCGGTCGAAACCCGATAATCCTGAGCGATGGGGCTTAGCTGTTTTTCCTGTTTCGGTCAATGACTCGAATGAGGACGACTATACGGTCCTGGAAAGCTCGTGGGGAGAGGAGGATCAGATGGATGATACAGTGTCCGAGTTGTTTTCAGGGCGTGAATCTACGGTTCTGATTGATTTCACCCGTATCGGCAATGACTCCCAGATTTCAGAAACGTTCGAGATCGAGAGAGCCATAAAAGTGTTCGTTACAGCGACCGGAGAGCTATCTACGGGAAGTCGGCAGGATTACGGCTGGATCGAAGACGCTGAGACCGGGGAGCGTGTCTGGGAAATGACGGCAAAGAACACGAAGCACGCGGGCGGACGGCGCGATAATCGAATATTTGAAGGTCTCGTTCGATTGCCCGAAGGTCGATATATTGCCCGATACGTATCAGACTTTTCCCACGCCTATGGCGATTTTGGAGAAGATGGGCCAGATGACGAGAGTCTTTGGGGTATGCGAATCGTACGGAACGATCGATAGCGGGCTCGTACGATCTGGAACGGGTACCGGCCCTGGCATTGATGATTGATTCCGATGCTTTTATCTGTTTACGATTTTCATGTTCAGGAGACGATCAAGACCTCTTGATAGCCGCCTTACTTGATTTTGATGTTGAAGGGTTTGAACAGACAGACTCTGAATTGTATGCATTTATAAAAAACAAAGACTGGGACGACTCGGTAGCCCTCAAGATTAGAAAAACGTTGTTGGAGTACGGCTATTCGACAATCGTTTCGATTTCATCGATAGCCCAGCAGAACTGGCATGCCGCCTGGGAGCAGGGCATCGAACCGATTCAGGCAGGCAACTTTTATATCCATCCCTCCTGGAACCACGCCGAGCCTCAAGAAGAGGGTTTGATAACTATTGAGATCGACCCGAAAATGAGTTTCGGAACGGGGCACCATGAAAGCACCCGGCTATTGCTGAGTCTCTTGAGTGAAGAAAACAGGCCGTTTCGATCTGTCCTGGATATAGGTACGGGGACAGGAATTATGTCAATTGCTGCTGCGAAAATGGACGCATCCGACATTCTGGCGATCGATAACGATCGCTGGAGTGTCTCCAACGCTGAAGAAAATATTCACCGAAACGGTGTTGGTAGACCAATCACGGTAAAATTGGGCTCATTGGATGCAGCCGGTGAAGGTCCTTTCAATCTCATTATGGCCAATATCAATCGAGAAATATTGCTGTCTATGTTACCTCGCTTCAGGTCGCTGCTGTCCCCCGGCGGCCGATTGCTTATGGCAGGTCTTCTCATCTCGGACGAAGCGCGTATGACAGACGCTCTGACAAATAACTCTTTCGACGTTGTGAAAATCAGAACAGAGGGCGAGTGGTGGTCAGTAGTAGCGGAACAAGGCCGATAACGTGCCGTGTCAGCGCAGATCCTGCGTTCACTTCACCATTCTGAATACGACGTGTCCCATTCTCTCGAACTCGTCATCGACGCCCTTTCAACGATCATCGACCCGGATTCGGGTAAAGACATTGTGCGCCTCGGCCTTGTACGAGACCTGAAAGTAAGACCAGGTTCGGTCAGCATGACGATATTCTTTAATCGCCCGGGCTCAAAACTTACGGGCTCGGTCGAGCAAAGTATCCGCGAGGTTGTGAGGCAGTCTTCAGGCGATGTCCAAATTGACATTAAGCTTGACAATGCAATGATCGGATTCGGACCTGGTGTGACTGTCGATGGGGATTCCTCGAGTTCCGGAAGCGTCGATGGGATAGCGAATATTATCGCGGTGGCGTCCGGAAAAGGGGGTGTCGGGAAAAGCACTGTGGCCGCGAATCTGGCTATTTCACTTGCCCGGGAAGGATATGATGTTGGCCTTGTCGATACGGACATTTATGGGCCGTCAGTTCCAACCATGTTTGGTCTTGAGAGCGGACGCCCTAAAGTGGGTGATGATCGACAGATTATTCCGTTGGAGAAATACGGAGTAAAACTTCTTTCTATGGGGTTCTTAGTGAACCAGGAGAAAGCCGTTGTTTGGCGAGGCCCGATGGTTTCTGGAGCGGTAAAACAATTCTTGAAGGAAACTGCGTGGGGAGATCTGGATTTCCTGATATTGGATTTGCCTCCGGGTACAGGCGATATTCAACTGACAATAGTGCAAACTGTCTCGATTTCGGGCGCTGTGATTGTTTCTACGCCTCAGAAAGTGGCTCTTGCAGATGCCAGGAGGGGAGTTGCCATGTTCGAACAGGTAAACGTACCGGTGCTGGGACTAATCGAAAATATGTCGTGGTTTTCACCCCCGGATTCTCCGGAGAAGAAATATTATATTTTCGGCGAGGGCGGAGCGCGCCGACTGGCTGGAGAGCTCCAAGTGCCGTTCCTGGGCGAACTGCCCCTAGATCCCGATCTGCGCGAGTCGTGTGACGATGGTTATCCGCTGGCCGCGCGCGACGACGGTCATGCTGCATTTACTGCGCTGGCAAAAGACATCGCCCGGCGGTGTTTTATTCGAAATGCGACAGAAGCTCGGACGGAAATAATCGAAATAACACGCCGCTAGGAAAAAGCACAACCGATCTTTTTCGAAATCAGAGCGTTTGACCTGTTCTGAAACAGATATCCTCTGGTACCACTCATCAGCGCGCCGAATGGACCCGCACCTCAAAGAAAAAGTCGAAGAAGCTCTCGAATCCCTGAGGCCGTATTTAATGGCCGATGGAGGCAGCGTCCGTCTGGTTGGTATAACCCCGGATATGGTAGTCGAGGTAGAGTTACTCGGCGCTTGCGAAACCTGCCCGATGAGTACAATGACCCTTCGAGCAGGTATCGAGCAAGCTGTAAGACACCACGCACCTGAAATTACGCGTGTCGAGGCCGTTCGCTCTTAAGCGAAACCCCTATTTGAACCCTTCGCCTGATACTTCAGGAACCTTGTCCTGATTGGCTACCTGCCACGCGGTTGCAAATATCAATTGCGTAATTTTAGCCAGTCTCTCGTATTCAATTTTGTCCGGTTCATCGCCAACGCCATGGTAATCGTCGTGCGTCCCCGTGAAGAAGAAAATGAACGGAATATTGTGTTTGCCAAAATTCCAATGGTCTGAACGACGATAAAATTGATTGGGATCATCTTTAGAATTGAATCGCTCGTTCAGATCAAGATTTATCTTCGTCAGCTCATTTACGCGTTGATTTATATCATGTAATTCTTGGGATATCAAATTTGACCCAATGATATAAACGTAATAGTCGTCCTTGCCCGGGTGTGTTGGGTCAATACGACCGATCATATCGATATTCAAATTTGTGACTGTTTTTTCGAGCGGCACGATTGGTTCGGTGTCCGTGTAATACGCTGAGCCTAAAAGACCTTTTTCTTCTCCTGTTACATTCAGAAACAAAATAGACCGGCGCGGTCCAACACCGTCGCGCCTGGCTTTCTCGAACGCTTCGGCAATCTCGAGAACTGCAACGGTCCCGGAGCCATCGTCGTCCGCTCCATTGTTAATTCCATCGCCTTCCGCCGATTCATCCATGCCTATATGGTCGTAATGAGAGGAAATGACAACATATTCGTGCTTCAAAACAGGGTCGGACCCTTCAATAAATGCCACTACGTTTTCAGATTCGGCCTCATATGTGTCCATCTTAATTGTGCTTGAAATCTGGACATCATCCAGTACGAAAACAACCGGTTTTAGAGAACCGTTGATTTCTTTCTGGATAGATTCAACCGTCCTGCCCGATGTCGCCAAGATGGTATTGGCGAATTCACTTGATATGACAAACATTGGTGGAAAACTCCTACGCTGACCGCCATCGGCGTCCGGGGGGGTCAACGATAAGCTACCGACGCCGTCAAGACCTTTGCCAGCTTTCATCGCTCGTTCTTTCACAGATGACTTCTCTCGCGGGCTCGTGTCGCCAACGATGAGTACGCCTTTCGGGGTGGAACTCATCATGTATCGCAGTTTGTCGAAACGATTAGTCGTCCAGCGAGATGGAGCACCGTCTTCGGTAGAGAGCATGCTTTTTTCAGGCCCTGATAGTGGCTCGTCTGCTAAAATCATGAGCCACCCGTCGGTGTACGAAATCCCTGCAGATTCAAGGGCTGCATAATCGTTATAGCCAAGATCGTCATCTGCAATGCCGTATCCGCCAAATACAACACTGCCTGAAACCGCCGGCGCTTCGCCAAACATGAGGTAGGAGTGTCCGTCAATATCTCCCGACGAGAATGTGCTCGAACCAATTTCCGATCCCCCAGAGGTCACGACAATATTGGAAGATGCAATTTTCGATCCGTAGAGAGGAACGAGCTGGAAATACGCAGCCGGATCACGAGGTCCGGAATTCGGAGCGGTTCCCTTCGCAGCGATCCCCATTTTTCTGTACTGGGACGCCAGGTACCCAGCCGCAAGTTTTTGTCCCCTAGTAGATGTCTCCCGACCTTCAAAAAAGTCGGACGCAAACAGATACAAATGGGCAGCAAGGTCGTCAGCGGTTATCGATTTCTGGTATTCCATCACCAACTCAGGGTCTTCGTACACTGTTGGTACGCGACTGGATGTGGCCGAATCGTTGCTCCTGTCTGAGTTCTGGGCCGACGCATCCTGCGTAAAACATAAGCTCAGGACAAAACATATAAGCGATAGGGCAGCAATCCGCCGGCGATATCTTAATATCATGATAGTTTGTTTCTTTTGTTCAAATACGCGAGTAGAGCGGTGCTATATGACTCGGCTGTATCAAGCTCAATAAAGTCAATATTCCGCTCGCGACAACGAAGCTTAAAACGTTCAGAGAACGCTTTCATTGCGGCAGTATAATTTTCTTTTAACTGTGCGGGCTGAAGAGACATTTCCTCTCCCGTTTCCATATCCACGAATCGGGTGGGTACGTCGGGAAACTTGAATTTGCGTTCTGTTTCAGATTCCAGGATGTGGAAAACTAAGACCTCATGACCCCGGTACCGCAAGTGTCTTAAGGCGTTCAGCAACGACTCATGTTCAGCTACATTTTCAAAAAGATCGGTGATGATGACCACCATTGACCGCCGTGAGATCCGTTCAGCTATCTCGTCCAGGACAGCCGCCGCAGAAGTCCGGTTCCCCGCTGGATCCTGGTTCGTTAACTGCTCTAACTTTGCCAGCAGGTTGCGCACATATCCGGTATTGCTCTTCGCGGGCATGAGTGTGTGCACTGATTCATCAAATGCAATAAGCCCTGAAGCATCTCGTTGTTTGATCATCATGTAGTGAAGGGCACCCGCCAGATAGGCGCCGTATTCCAGCTTACTCAATTTCGATGCGTGTTTGTAACGCATTGAAGGCGACGTGTCGAGCACTACATAGTGCTTCAGATTTGTCTCTTCCTCATACTGTTTAACATAGTACCGGTCCGTCTTGGCGTATACTTTCCAGTCCACATGGCGCAGTTCATCGCCGGGGTTGTACGGGCGATGTTCTGCAAACTCTACTGAAAAGCCGTGGTAGGGGCTTTTGTGGAGACCGGTAATAAATCCTTCCACGATCAGACGCGCACGCATCTCCATATTGGCGAGCTGGGAAATGAACTGCGGATCGAGAAATCGAAGGGAAGAAGTGGCGGTACTCAACGGTCAAACACCGGATGTCTGGGATGGAAAATCGAGTGCTGATATTACGGACAAAGGGTGCTGAGTTCCATCCGCTCGCCAGAAGCAGCAACGATTCAGGGCTTGGATTTAGTAATCCATGGTTGAATTCACACTCTCTACAATGTTTCCACTCCGAATGTGCCATTTTTTGAGAATGAAAATGCAGTAACTTCCGGTTTATGGAGTCCTCCGATATCATCAAAGCCCAACTGATGGACGAACGCGACCTGGATCGTACCCTCGATCGAATGGCGCGGCAGATCGTTGAGACGTTTGCGATTGACAATCTTGGTAGTGTGAATGTCGGTTTGATCGGGATGCAGCTTCGCGGGGTTTACATTGCCAGTCGGTTGAAAGCCAAGATCGCGGCGGTAGAAGGAATCGATATTCCACTCGGTGTGCTGGATGCAACCATGTACCGGGACGACTTTCGTCTGAGACTGAAACAACCTGTCGTTCGGGAAACGAATATAGAATTCGATATTTCTGAACGGCATCTGGTACTCATTGACGATGTCCTTTTTACCGGCCGAACCACGAGAGCGGCTCTTGATGCGCTCATGGATATGGGGCGTCCGGCGTCTGTGAAATTTCTTGTGATCATTGATCGGGGCTTGAGAGAATTGCCCATCAGGGCTGATTTTGTCGGTCAGAAAGTGCCCACATTTCAAGGAGAAGAGATCCGAGTGCGCTTGCGCGAGATTGACGACCGTGAAGGTGTTTGGCTTGTCGAACGTAATCAAAAAGAAGAGAGCGCGTGACACAGACGCCCGATACACAGATAAGCGAGCTGAGCCACAAACATTTGCTCGGGTTGGTTGATTATTCGGACAAGGAAATCGAACTGATTCTGGCCACTGCCCGACAATTCAGGGAAGTTCTTTACCGCCCAATCCGGCGCGTACCGACTTTGAGGGGAACGACCGTTGTAAATCTTTTTTATGAGGCCTCAACGCGGACCCGAATCTCCTTTGAACTTGCGGAAAAGAGGTTATCTGCAGACACCGTAAACTTTTCGGCGTCCGGGTCTTCTGTTTCAAAAGGAGAATCGCTTAAAGACACCGCACAAAATATTGAAGCCATGCAGCTCGACATGGTTGTGGTGAGGCACAAAAGCCCGGGAGCTGCGCATTTCCTGACGCAATGTGTGCCTTCTGCCGTAATCAATGCGGGTGATGGAGCCCATGAACATCCGACGCAGGCCTTGTTGGATCTCCTCACGATGTCGGATAAATTTGAGACCTTCAGGGGACTGAATGTTTCAATTATCGGAGACATTATGCACAGCCGCGTAGCTCGTTCGAACGTGTACGGGTTGACAACGCTCGGGGCCAACGTAACGTTATGTGGTCCGAGTACTCTAATGCCCGTCGAACTTGACCGGCTGGTTGATCGAGGTGGTGTGAGAATTACCCACAGTCTGGACGAAGCGCTCGAAGGCTGTGATGTGGCGATGGCGTTGCGGATTCAACTCGAGAGACAGGGGAGCAACCGGCTGCCCAGTCTTCGCGAATACCATGAGCTGTTTGGCATAAAAATGAGCCATCTCGAGGCACATCCGGATTTGTTAATAATGCATCCAGGACCCGTAAACCGGGGTGTCGAGCTTGAAAGCAAGGTCGTTGATCATGAGAGGGCTCTTATTCTGGATCAGGTCACGAACGGAGTCGCCGTACGGATGGCCGTCCTCTTTTTACTTTCAGGGACGCGAGCCCAGCCAGACGGTTGATCTGCATTTTCCTTGACATAAGCTCTCGTGGCAGGTATTTTCCGTCCAGTCGGATTAACGATTGGTCTGCTAATTGTGCTGCACCGCCGTATCCCGGGACTAACCGGCATTCTGTTACGCAATTTATACAGTCATATTTGAAAGCTTGTGCTTCGCGTGACCACTTTTTAGTTGGTCCGGTGGCCATCGTTGTTATTCTGCAAGAGTCCATATATCCCGACGCCGTCCAGAGATCATTCATGACACGCGCAAGTATGTGTGTCCAGTTCCCTCGCATTTATCAGTTGACAAGCAGGAGATCCCATGGAATTGAGACAGGAATCACATCAGTCCTTTATGGACACTCTCAGATACAAAAACCCCGGCCAGCCGGAGTTTATACAGGCTGTTGATGAGGTTGTGGAAACATTATGGCCATTTCTTGAAGACCATCCTGAATATATGGAGGGTCAGATTCTTCAGCGATTGACGGAGCCAGATCGGGTAGTCATGTTCAGAGTTACCTGGCAGGATGATGAGGGAGCCATTCGGGTAAACCGGGGCTACCGAATCCAATTTAACGGAGCGATCGGGCCCTACAAGGGCGGGTTGCGATTTCATCCTTCCGTAAACCTTGGAATACTGAAATTTCTCGCCTTCGAGCAGATTCTGAAAAACAGCCTCACCACACTACCAATGGGCGGCGCGAAAGGTGGCTCT
>SMXK01000101.1 GCA_004356265.1 Bacteroidota bacterium | reverse complement strand
TAAGCTATCGATTTTGAACTCGAGGCTCAGGTCGAAGTCGGTGTACTCCTGGTTCGTCCTCAGGAATGTATTAACGGGCTCCTGCACTCCGGTCCCGACGATCGCGCCGTCTTCGACGAAGATGGCAGCATTTCCCAGTTGCGCCCAGCCGTTCAACGTCTCGCCGTCAAAAAGAGAGGTACACTCCTGGGCAGCCAGTTCTGGAGGCTGAGGAGAATCTTCATTGCTCATGCAACCCACTACAACCGTGGCAAGGGCGAAAAAGGCGACGAGAACGGTATCTGTATTATGGATATGCTCCGACATAGTTTAAATGTAACCCGGGGTTCAGGGTAAACATAGCTCTGATTCTCAATTCCCGAGGAATTGTCCGTACTATCTGGGTGCCGGTTAAGGGTAATAATTTAACGTAGAAGACGTATGCGCACCAAACCGTTTCTCAGAAGTCTGATATCATTCGCAGTCCTAATAATTCTGTTCCAATGCTTCAGCACGGTCAGAGCTCAATCTGCCGGGCAACTGTACCTGGAATTTGTGAGAGAGAGCCTCGCAGGGTTGCGAACCCAGTTGCCTGAACTTGAGGTATTCGCCGCAGAAGCCGCTTCGCACCTTGCGAAATCCGAGGTGCTCATACATATCAGGTCGAGTGGGAATTTTTCAAGTGAAATGAATGGTCGTGCTGGTGGACTGGGCGTAAATACAAAAGGTGGATCCGACGAATCCATGCACCCCGATGCGATCTTCTTCCTGGCCTATACCGCCGACGATCGATCAAATCCGGGGCGAGTTGGCAACGCCGGGCGAATAAAGAACGGTTATACCGTGTTGTTCGCGGCTCCCGAAGTACTCCGGGCAGCTTCGCGAAAAAGTAAATACAAGTTTAAAGAAGACTCGTTTTCAGCGGTGATCGACAACCAGACCGGTAAACGGGTAAGTTTTGAATCCGGTGGGGTTACCTATTCAACAGCCTCATTACTGAATATCGTAAACGGTTGGGTGTTTACGGGCGAAATGACCGCTGCTCTGACCCGGCTTGGTCGTATGCCGATATTCTATCTGAGTTTTGCTTTAGATCAGCGAAACGATTATATCCGGGCAGGGAAATACTCCCGAGTATTGTCCCCAGGCCTGAAGTACGGGCCCATGAAGTCCTTTCATGATGATGTGATGATCAGCAACTCCGAGGTGCCCGGAGAGGGAATGATGGTGATTCCACCACTGGAACCTGGTTTTATGGGGGGACGGTATCTGGACATTCTGGACGGATATCTTGCGGCTTACGCCGATACAAGTTTTTCCGATATCCAGCGTATCGTCGATCGAGCTGTCAGAGTGAAAGCGGCTGGTGGCACAGTCTTTTTCGCCAGCATCGGACACACCTTTCCGTCTGAAGTCCCCTCCAAGGAGAGATCGCGTGGTGCGATGCACGTTATTTCTCAAGGCTGGAATCGAGACGACTATACAGGGCCGGGTCCTGGCACCGAAGATTTAATGATTGTCCTCGGAATGCCCACGTTTCCGGCAGCGCGGGCTGCATTTGCAGCCGAGAACGACATCGAGCTCGTTATGCTGTCAACGGAAAAACCCACCGATCGTGGCCCGGAATCCTACGATACGAATCGATTCCTCTGGTTGGAGACTCCGTGGCCCATGGAAGATGGCGCCGTTGAAATACCCGGTTACGACATTAAGGTGCTGCCGGTAACTGGCTTCATGAACGGAGTTCTGTACTACACAATTAAAGCTGAGCTTGAGCAGAGACTGGCAAACTAACGAGCGGACAACGGCGAATACGATATGCCGTCGGGCCAGACCCCTGTGTCAAATCGCTCTATGATCTCCAATGTCGACAGGTCAATAGCTGCCACCTGGTTCAGGGCCTGCAGGGAAACAAACGCATAGCGACTATCAGGAGTTATCACCAGCCCTTCCGGAGACGCAGAACCAGGAAACTCCGAAGACACGAGGGCTTTCGAACCGTCGATCGAAATCGTCTTGACATGTTCGAGTGTATGGGCATCGATTACGCGGATTTCAGATTTTCCAGGATCGCACAGAAGCGCGTACCGTCCGTTAGGCATAACAGCCATCCGATACGGAAACCCGAAATCATTGTAGGTTTTTTCGACTTCGCCGCTTTCTACATTCAGCACCAGAACCTGGCTGGCTCGATTACTCCCGATCCATGCGCGAGCCCCATCGGGCGAGAGGGCGATACCCTCGACGAACGGAGCGACTTCAATAACCCTGCTCCTGGTTCGATCTAGCCCGTTGAACTGCGTCACCGTTCCGTCCACAATATTTGTAGTAAATATGACACTTGCATCGGGTGTCGAGGCGAGCATGTGCGATGCCCGCTGCGTCGTCGACACAGTATCAATCACTTCGCCGCTTTCGATGTCAATAAACAAAATCACGCGCATGGCCTCGCTTGTGACTACTACGTGCCGGTTATCCGGAAGAAAAACGACTCCATGAGGACGTTCATATACGCCCAGATCGAATACATCGTGAATCTCCGCCTCGCGTACGTCAATAAGCGTCAACGAGTTACCAACGCTATTCTGACTCCCGTAGTTCGTAACGACGGCCCATTCACCGGAAGGAGAAACAGCTACTTCATGCGGCGCCGGCCCCGATGGCAACGTAGCAATGGCTTCGCCGGACGCTGCATCAATCATAGTAACAGAATTATCACTCATATTGGCCACGATTATGGTGCCGGATAGTTGTGACAGCGCTGGCGTCGTAATCGCACAGAGTGCAGCGAGAATTATCGAGAAATTTAGTTGGCGCATGTTTGGCAGAGAATTGTATACGAGGCGGAGAGGCTTAACGTGATGACCGGTGCATTTTGTCCAATGATCGACAGATCAAACGAATTATGCAACGCCACGAATCCGTTTCTGTGGAACGGATCTGTTTTCTTTGCCCCCTGAGGGTATCCTTAACTCTACGGCAAATGCCACGGCTTTTTTGCAACATTCTCCATAGACGTGGCCCCTGCGTGTTGGTTGAAAAGACAGTTGGGTTGAATACAATTCAACATATTTACTGCTTTCCACCCCCAAATATAGCCGATTCGGAGGTCGAAGACAGACACAGCCAGAAATGCGGGGTGATTTTTTTACGGCTTTGAGAGTCACACAATACTTCGACACCCGCCGACGTTACTGTTGCCTTCTATAGTAGCTCATTTTGTATGCGTTCAAACCACATATTTTAATAATCATGAAAAACAACCAGCTGGCAGTTCTGTTAGTCTTATTCCTTTCGATATTGCTGCCAGTCGCGGCATCTGCTCAACAAGGACCAGACCCAAACTCCCCACGCGGCCGCGCTATTCAGCACCTCCGAACCCTGTTGCAGGCGGATGAAGACGACCTGGAAGCCGTAATCAGTGATGTCATCGCACCGTCATTGATCGAAGAAAAAGGTGATGGTCTAATGGATTTCATCGTAGACGTGCGCGATCGACTAGATGGATTTACCGCGACCAGTTTTAGGCCAATTGGACCTACCACAGTCGGCTCATCGTATGAAAGTGAACAGGGAGATTTCGACTTCCAATTCTCGGTAGAGACGGATGCACCTCATAGACTCACTACAATCAAGTTCGATTAACGTCGAGAATCGTTCTCGTAAACTGCAAGGATTAAGTCTGTATCCGTATGGGACTCTTCACCTACGTGGGTACAAAGTTGGATTGTTATGCTTCGCGGAGAACTATTTTTCGCTTTTGATTCGCAGGTTACGCCAACGTATTTCGGTGCCGGCGGTGGCGTCAGATGAAATCCCGTGAACTTGAAGCGCGATTATACCTTCGTCAGTCATCGTGTCGATCATATCGGTCGCCAAGACCCCATTTAGCCAGGTGCGAATGTGTGACCCGTGAGCCTCAATTCGAAAATGATTCCACTCGTTCTGTTTGAATGCCTTCTGTGCCGCTGGCGTTCCGCGAAGGTCGAATAACCAACCTCGCCGGCCTTCGTCGTACAACCCGCCCGTCCAGGCCCGGTCAGACGGGTCGATTTCAACCTGATAGCCGTGAACACGACCCCGCATTATCTCAGGGTCTGAAGTGCTCCGGATTTGAATACCTGAATTCATAGATGGGTCAACTTTGAATTCCAGTTCCAGAATAAAATCTCCGTACATGCGATCGGTCGCGAGGAATGAATTCGGGGAATTGTGCACTGTACGGCCGACGATGGTTCCGTCCCGAACCTCGTAAGTCGCAGAACCATTAATCTGCGTCCAGCCATCCAGCGTATTCCCGTCAAATAGAGACGTCCAGCCATCTTCCGATGATTTAAGTGATTGAGTATTGTGTATTGCACCCGATGAACTTTCAGCCCGGACTCGCCGCACATCTTCGGTCGTGACCTGAGTGCTTTGTGGCCCCAACTGCGTCCTTATGAACGATAGAATTGCCGCTATATCTTCGTCGCTCATTTGCGTAGTTCGAACCCCGGGCATTACAGGCTGGATGTCGGGGCTCGAATATCGGACACCGTCCACCTCGACAGGCCCGTCCATTCCATCGAGAACCAGGCGAATCAAACGATCAGGATCTTGCAGCACCCACTGAGACCGGACAAGAGGTGGTGCTGTTGATGCAAGGCCTCCGCCGTCCGCACCATGACACGCTGCACAAATGGTCAGGTATAAGGACTTGCCTCTGGAGATCTTACGAGCATCCAGGTTCGGAAATAATTCAACCAACGCCGCCGGCTGAACCAACGCCATCCCGGCGGCGCTGGAAACAGCTTGAAAGAGGTTTCCGTCAGTCAAGCCGACAGATTCAGCAAGATCAAGGAACTCGGCCTCGCGATCTTCCAGCGCCCCCACAATCACATCTACGAGGCGTATGTCATCAGGAAACTGTTCGTGCAGTCGAATCTGCAATCGCCAGGCTGCGTCGCTCGACCCGGGCTCAATTCTGGATGCCGCCGCTGCGACATAAACAGCGGTTTCAGGTACAGCATCGACAGAAATCGATGCCATTACTGCCAATGCTTCGTCAGTCTGAATGCCACGTATAATAACACCCAGGTGCGCGATAGACCCCAAGACTTTAGGATTTGAAGACACATCGGCGGCAGCCTGTAAGTCAGCTGGCGAGAGTAAACCGAGCCCCTCAAGTGTCCACAAGGCGTGAAGTTGGGAAATCGGGGCGTTATCATCCAAGGCAACAGCCCACAGGGCAGACTTCTCGCCCACCGCACTGCGCTCTATCAAAAGCCGTTGAGCGGTATCTCTCCACCAGCCGTTTGGATGGTCTAAATGACCAACCAGATCCGAATTCGTTGCTTCACTCAACCGGGGACCCTGCGACAATGTCGCATTTGACCATTTCATCCTGTAGATCCGACCCAGGCCCAGAGGCAGCGCTAAGTTACGGTCGGCAATCTGTCGCTTCAAATAGTCTGTAAGATACGTAACATGTTGTATTACACCACGATACATATCCACAATATACAACGAGCCATCAGGCGCACTATATCCGTTCACGGGACGAAAACGTTCGTCGGTCGCAGTTAAATATTCGTCATTCACATAAGGAGCCGCGCCGATAACAATGCCGGCAGAGTCCCTCATGGCGACCCGCATTACAAGATTTCCGGCGGTTTCCGACACGAAAGCATCGCCGTTGAATCGACGGGGAAAATTGTCACCACGATAGATCACGGGACCAGCCGCGGAGGTCACATTTACAAGCCTACCGGTTTCATCCAAAGTCTCCGGCCGATATGCCCGGTTAACTCCTGGATTTACCCTTCGAGGATAGACTCGATTCGACGTTCTGATCGATCCGTACGCGTTCAACTTTGCCGGTGCGCGGTGAGGATTGCTGCTTACAAGGTTGGGCATAAACTCGTCACCTCGTAATACCTGGCTGTTGTCGTTGTAAAACAGCCGCCCCCAATTGTCCTGACTGATTCCCCATTGGCCACGATATTCGGTTTTTTCCTTTTCCCACTCGCCTCCGCGATACCGGTAACGTTGATCAGATTTGGCATTATAAATCCAGTTGTCCATGGCCAGCAGCAATCCGTTTGGCTGGTGCTCCGGGTTTCCGCCAATCGCAAATTCACGGTCAACAATCGTTATATCACCAGCTTCATACCCGTTTCTTTCTATAAATAGTAGATTGGGAGGCTCAGCTACGAGGACCCCGCCAGCATAGACGGCAATGGCACGGGGCAATACCAGGCTGTCCATGAACACTGAGGACGTTTCAAAAAAGCCATCCCCGTCAAGGTCGCGCAGTACAACAATTCGGCCAACCGGATCAGATTCTCCCTCGCCAGAAATCGTAGGCATATATCCTCGCATTTCGACGGCCCATATAGCGCCATCTTCGTCGAACGTAATCGCTACCGGATCCACTATGTCTGGCTCGGCTGCGACCAGCTGCACTTCAAATCCGTCTTGTATCTGGAAATCAACAATCGCCGCGTTCGGAGGGATGACGCGCGCGTCAGGGATATTCTCCGGCAGTACGATGACTGCATTTTGATCGGCGTCACCCGCCTGCTGAAATGCTCGGGCTTCCAGTTCGCTACTGATTACTAAGATGCCTGCGACGATCAGTATATATTTTCTCATCCCGGGGAGTTTGCAACTTGAGTGGGCCCGTAAAATCGTTCTGAAGATGGTTATATCCAAGAAATTCGATTCCAATTCAGCTATCTATTCACTTACAGAATATATTTGTTGACCGATCGGTAACATTTTCGTAATGTGGCGAACAAATACTGCAATCCAGCTACATAAATAATCTTTATGGGACGACCAAGAGAATTTGATACCGTGGAAGCGTTGACGGCCGCAATGCAGGTATTCTGGCTCAACGGGTACGAATCCACTTCGATGGTCGACTTAATGGCGGCGATGGACTTGCATAAAGGCAGTATCTACAAAGCCTTCGGGGATAAACACCAACTTTTTATTGCGGCCCTGACCCATTACATGACCTACGGGATGGACCATTTGAAACAACTGTTTGAAGAAGTAGAATCGCCCAAAGAAGCGGTTGGAAGTTTTATGCGAATGGCATTGAGCGACTGTACTTGTGGTCCAGTTGCGAAAGGATGTTTTATGATGAACTCAGTTGTTGAACTGGCCCCTCACGACAAAGAAGTAAAAGAATTGATTGGTGCATTCATGGATTCTGCTCGCAAAAACGTGTCCATGGCCATCGAACGGGGGCAGGCTCTCGGAGAATTCAGAACCGACAAGACTGCCGACGAACTGGCCAGTTACGTGTTGTATGTAAAAGCTGGATTATTAACGGCTGGCAAAATGCAACTGGTCTCTCAGGATCCGTTCGCAGCGGCAGAAATGGCTTTGCTCACACTGGAATAAACATTCTAATAATATTAATGACTGACTAGTCACTTACTCACATGATACCCCATAAATGGCGGTATCGTCACTATCTGAAGATCCTGGACGGTGCCTTACGCGATCAGAGCCGATCAGTCCTCTATACTCCTTCCGAAACGACAACTGTTTACAACCTCAGCTGGCCTATTTCTTGTAGAATGTGCACCTCGGCGCAGAATTCCGTTGGTTGTGACTTCAAACCCACCAAATATCGCAGTCCTATGAAGCCGAGTGTAAAAGTCATGGTAGTCATCGCCGCCGCCATGTTGCTAATCGCCGCCATCTCCTCGTTCATGTTGTCAAACATACTTGGAATGGAACCAATCGTGTTTTCGGTTGGGAGTATCACGCTGTTGATAATCGCCAGAGCCTTTTCAGGTGTTCAGTCGTGGGCTCTTTTTGACAAGGAAATGCATGCATTCAGGGATGCGGAGGGCCGGTCTCAACTGTGGCAGATAGTATCTCAAATCGGTGCAGTGCTTTCGCTTATAGCGTTTTTTATTAGTTCTATTTCTGCTCTAACCGATTCTGCAGTGATGGGCAGTCATTCACTGGGATGGCTGATGTCCAGCGTCAATCTGGCTCTCATCTCCATTGTCGTCTCGAAGTCAATTTCTCCGAGCCCGAGAGATTGATCTGTCCTATTTCGCCGACGGTGACAGAGATTCTGGTTTCACTAAACATCCGAACGGGGTCTACCTGACCAGCTGAACGGTTCTTGAATCGAACTGATTGCCCGTTTCCATTCTTATCAGATACGTTCCCGGAGACAAAAAGACTGGACTCCACACTGTAGAATGCATCCCCGCCGGTTTTCTTGTATCAACCAATACTGCTACCTGGCGGCCCTGGAGGTCAAAAACGGAGATGCGCACCTGGTCGCTTTCGTCGACTTGATACTCAATTGTGGTTGAGGCCGAGAAAGGATTGGGATACGTCCCACGCAGCTCGGAAGAGACCGGAATTCCCGCGGGGATCTCGGCCTCTGTCGATATTGCGCGGATCGTAAAGTTGAAACTTTCGGATTCGTAGTCCATCTCCACGTTATCCTGTACAATTCTGAGCCTCCCCCGTTCAGTAGGCTGAGTGGTCTTGGCGATGGTCCAGGTAGTCGACAATGCCGCATTCGGGATACTTGCCACAACCAGCTGCCAGGTCGCACCTCCATCGGGTGAAAAGTACAAATCCCAGTCGATTTGTACGTGGAGTACATTCAAGTCCCACGAGACTGATACCTCCTGCCCAACTTCAAAGATTTCACCTCCTGCCGGCGAAGTCAACACGACATGCGCTCCGACACCGACACCGAGCATAGACATTGAGAGACTGAACATCGCAG
>SMXK01000100.1 GCA_004356265.1 Bacteroidota bacterium | reverse complement strand
GCACTCGAAGACGAATTGCCGATTTCTGATACCGTCAGGTCCGGTCGGGCTTCAACAAATCCATGATCTCGCATCCATGCGTCGTTATAGGTTTTCGAGAGGTATCGAAAGCCGGTATCCGGCAGCATTACAACAATGATTGACTCCGACGTGAACGAATCCGGGTTGGCATCCATCCATTTGATGGCTCCGGCCATCGTCATGCCGCTGGTTTGCCCGACAAACAACCCTTCCTCGGCGGCGAGCCGGCGAGTCATGAGCATTGATTCCCGATCCGTAATCCGGACATAGTCATCAATCAAATCAAAGTTCATGTTTTTAGCAAGGATATCCTCGCCCGCTCCTTCCGTCACATAGGGATAAATTTCCGACTTGTCGAATTCCCTCGTGAAAAAGTATTTGTAATAGACGGAACCATATGGGTCAACGCCGATCACCTGAACGTCTGGGCTGTGTTCTTTTAAGTACATCGCTGAACCGGAAATCGTACCGCCGGTACCCGCAGAAGCAATAAAATGCGTGATTCTACCGTCGGTATCCTCAAGTAATTCCGGGCCAGTGGACAGGTAATGAGCTTGAGCATTTGCCTCATTATCATACTGATTCAGATATACCGAATTGGGGATTTCCGAAGCCAGTCGCCTTGCCACGGAATAGTAGGATCTCGGATCTTCGGGCTCGACATTCGTCGGGCATACCATGACCTCAGCGCCGAGCGCGCGAAGGACATCTGCCTTTTCAGGACTTTGCTTATCTGTCGTCGTAAAAATGCACTTGTAGCCTTTGGCAATCGCCACAAGTGCCAGACCGGCTCCGGTATTCCCGCTCGTTCCCTCTATAATTGTCCCACCGGGCTTCAGATCGCCCGCTGCTTCTGCCGCTTCTACCATCGACACGGCAATCCGGTCTTTCACAGAGGAACCCGGATTCAGCATTTCAACCTTTGCGAGAACCGTACAATCGAAGTTCGTGCAGATTTTATTTATTCGGACGAGAGGAGTTTTGCCTATCGTACCCAGAATGGTTTCATGCCACATATTCTGGTCGCCTGATTACTATATTCTAATTTATTAAGCATTCCGGATCGGAGCCGGATAAGGTACACTTTCTTTTTCTTCCGACCCGATCTGAAGCGTCTATTCAGATGAAACTTAGGTTTACAATCCGAAATTCAATTTCCCTCACTACTCCCGCTGATGACTGAAAGCTCCCCACTTCCCGGCATGATTGAACCGGAACTACTCGTGGCAACATGTCGGGCTGATGGTCAGATACTGTCGCGAAATGACGCGTGGATTCGGATTCTAGGAGAAGACGACGGCATCTGGGACCGACTGACGGAAAGTGATCAAAAGATCGCTGAACAAAATTTTCGAGAGGCGTGTCAGGGATCTCTCGTAACCCATGCCTTGTTTATGGCCATTCGGCCAGATCGGGATTTACCGGCGCCGGTGCTGTTGCATTTCATTCCGGTGACCTCCTCATCTGATAGAACGAGCGGAGGTGGTGGCCTGGTAGCGATTACGGGTGAGATTTTAGCAGAGCCCGACAGCTGGACAGAAAATCAAACCGACCGACATCGCATGGCGACACTCGGTAGAATGACCATGGGAATCACCCATGATTTCAATAACCTTCTGGGCGGCATCCTGGGACACATCACGATCATGGAAACCGATGGTGTTTTAGCGCGCAGTCCGGCCGAGCTGACTGAACATATTTCTACCATTAAGAAAGCGGCTAACGATGGCGCTTCCCTGATCGAGAAAATTCAGCGATACATCCGGCAGGAGAAGAAAGCAGTATTCGAACCCGTAAACATAGCCACGCTGATTCATGACTGTGTAATTCTTACCAAACCATATTGGTACAACGAGCCGCGACGTCACGGCATTCAGATCGAAGTTCAGTATGATGCACCTGACCACATCGCAGTATTGGGTTCGGGCCCGGAGCTTCGGGATGTTTTTGTAAATCTGATATTGAACGCTGTGCAGGCAATGCCCGAGGGCGGGCAGATAAATATTTCTGCCGAGACAGATAATAAAAATATGCATATTTCGTTCCGGGACAACGGAACAGGCATGACAGAGGACGTTCGCACGAGAATATTTGAGCCACTGTTCACCACAAAAACAGGGCGCGGAACCGGAATGGGATTATCCGTAGCACTTGGAGTTATTCAGGAGCACGATGGCAGTATTTCGGTCACTTCCGAGTGGCATAAAGGAACTGAATTCAAAATTGTCTTGCCACTCCAGTTGGATTTCCCGGTGTCTGTTGTTAAGGAAAATGATCCCGCTGAGCGAACATCGGCATCGATCTTGCTCGTTGACGACGAAGAAATGGTTCGTAATATGATGAGCAGGTTGTTGACGCTCCGTGGACACCAGGTCACGTCCTGTGAATCTGCGGCTGAAGCCCTGCTTCAATTGGAAGACAAATCATTTGATGTCATTCTGTCGGACCAGGGAATGCCGGGCATGAACGGTCGGGAATTTGCCGAAAACGTTCGAGGCCGTTTTGGAAATATCCCTTTCGTTCTTGTAACGGGAGATACGAACATTGATGTTGATACACAGCTCATTAGCCGTGTGGTCTCGAAACCTTTCAAAATCGAGGAGTTGGACTTCGTGATACACGAATTGACCTGATCGCGACAACTTGTCACAAGTATCGGTTTGGCCTGGTTTTTGAGTTCCGAGACCGAGTAGATACAGCTCGATTTCATTCTAGATATTGCTTGGTTCATGACGCACGTCCCACTTTTATTCGTCGACGACGATCCCGAACAGACTATTCCACTCCCGACCGCCGCAGACGAAAAGGAGATGAGCGCGGTCAGCGTGCCCGAGAGTATTCCTATTCTGGCCCTGCGGAACACCGTTCTATTTCCCGGTGTCGTGTTACCGATTACGGTCGGAAGAGATACATCGTTGAAACTGGTTAAAGATGCGTTTGCGAATGACCGGGTCATCGGGGTCGTTGCGCAACGAAGTGAAGACGTCGAATCCCCTGAACCCAGCGATTTGTACGATTTTGGTTCGGTGGCTGTCATCCTGAAGTTGATTAAGATGCCCGATGGGTCGAAGTCGATCGTAATTCAAGGCAAAAGACGTTTTAAAATTGAAGAGTTCACGAGCACAGAGCCCTATTTCACAGCGAAGGTAGAGCCGGTAGTCGAAGAAATATCCGGTGACTCTGTTGAAATCGAGGCCTTGATGCGCTCAATAAAAGAACTGGCCGTTCAGATCGTCAATCTCTCCCCAAATTTACCAAGCGAAGCGGCGTACGCGATTCAGAATATCGACTCCCCAACGTTTCTGATCCATTTTATAGCATCGAATCTGCAGATTGACGTTTCGGAGAAGCAACATTTACTCGAGACCCTTCCTCTCGTTAAACGCGCTGAATTGGTCATGACTCACCTGAATAAGGAATTGCAGGTACTGCAACTTTCCGAAGAAATCCGGTCCCGGGTGAAGACCGACGTCGACCAGCAGCAGCGCGAGTATTTACTCCGGCAACAAATGAAGGCGATCCAGGATGAACTGGGGGAAAGCGATGGTACTGCGGGCGACGTGCGGGACGTGAAGGAGCGTGCAGAAAAAAAATCACTACCGGATCATGTTCGCGAGGCCTTTGATAAAGAAGTCGAAAAGCTCTCTCGATCCAACCCGGCTTCTCCTGACTACGCGTTGATCCGAAACTATATCGACTGGATTCTGGACACACCGTGGCAGGAATTTTCAGAAGACCGCCTGGACCTTAAACGGGCGAGTAAGATTCTGAATGAAGATCACTTTGGCCTGGAGCAGGTCAAGCAACGCATTCTCGAATATCTCGCCGTTCTGAAGCTGAAGGGTGATATGAAGGCGCCTATAATTTGCTTTTACGGACCGCCCGGAGTGGGGAAAACCAGCCTCGGCAAATCCATTGCGCGTGCGCTCGGGCGCAAGTTTATTCGAATGAGTCTGGGTGGCATACGGGATGAAGCAGAAATCCGAGGTCACCGAAGAACGTACGTAGGTGCATTACCCGGAAGAATCGTACAGGGTTTAAAGAAAGCGGGAACGGCGAATCCTGTATTCATGCTGGACGAAGTCGACAAACTAGGCTCTGATTTCCGCGGGGATCCGTCTTCCGCACTTCTCGAGGTGTTGGATCCAGAGCAGAACAATACGTTTAACGATCATTATCTGGAGCTGGACTGCGACTTGTCCAATGTGCTCTTTATCGCGACCGCTAACTATCTCGAAAACATTCCTGCACCATTGCGTGACCGGATGGAAATGATTGAGATTAACGGATATACCCTCAACGAAAAACTGAATATCGCCAAGAAATTTCTGGTACCTCGCCAGATCGAACGGAATGGCCTGAAAGATGAACAATTCTCGATAACTGACAATGCTTTACGACTTGTAATCGAAGGCTACACAAGGGAATCGGGTGTCAGACAGCTCGAGAGGACCATCGGCGCGGTTACCCGTGGCGTAGCCCGCAAAGTGGCTACTGGCGATTCCAGTGGCGAAACCATTGACAAAGAGGATATCGAATCCTATCTGAAATCGCGGAAATACATTTCAGATGTTGCCGAAAGAACGGAGGTTCCGGGCGTTGCTACAGGCCTCGCATGGACCCCTGTAGGTGGTGATATCTTGTTCATCGAAGCGTCTGTCTCGCGGGGCAACGGTCGGTTGATTCTTACAGGACAACTCGGCGATGTGATGAAGGAGTCTGCCCAGACGGCGCTCTCATACGTGAAAGCAAGTGCGGATGAATGGAATATTCCGGAGGCAGCGTTCAAGTATTGGGACATTCATATTCATATACCAGCAGGTGCTATCCCAAAGGATGGCCCATCTGCCGGGGTGGCTATGCTTTCGGCTCTGATTTCTATCTACACGCAAAGACGCCTCAAGCACAATTTGGCCATGACAGGCGAAGTCACTCTGCGGGGATTGGTCTTGCCGGTCGGTGGAATTAAAGAAAAAGTGCTTGCCGCCAAAAGGGCTGGAATCAAGAAGGTGGTCTTACCAGAGCGAAATCAAACGGATATTGACGAAATCAAGAAATCGGCATTGCGAGGATTAAAAATCGTTTACGTCAAACGCATGAAAGAAGTCATAGACCTTGTGCTGGAACGCAAGAGCCAGAACAACCCAAAGAAATTTTTCGAAATCCCGGAAGCTGAGCAACGACTCAACGGACAATCTCAGATTGGACAATCAGCTGTCGTCGTCTGATTCATCAAGAATCTTAGCATCGTCGATATTCGAGTCGGCACCCTCACTGAACGACTTTTCAACGTCTGTGATTAGATCGCTGACCGAGTCAGCGACGGTCGTCAGCAGATCACCCACGAACCGGAACGTTGTTCCGGTAATAAAAATCGCTTTGCCTACAAGGTTGAGCCGTTCAAATTCAACCAGACGGTTGTCGTTATTTTTTTCAGACACTTAGTCTGCGCTTTCGGGTTCTTCTTTGGTCGCCTTTTTTGCGCCAGCCTTTTTCTTCTTCTTTCCGTTCGCGGCAGGCTTCGCTTCTGTTTTCTCGTCTTTGGAAGCATCTTCAGACGACGTGTCCTCATCTCCATTGCCGAATTCTGCGGTTACGTTTTTTAAAACATCCGCAACCGCGTCACCAGCCTGTCGAACTCCCTCTACAACCATTTGTATGGCTGATTCTACGAGGAACGCAGCTTTTTCGTTAGCACCCAAGCCGTCAAAAGAAGATCGGGTTTTGGTGTACTTCTTGGTCTTTTCTGTATTGTTGTCGCACATAGCTGCTAATCTTGGCTTTTCGATGTTACGTTCTTTCTGGCACCTGTAGACGGTGCCAGGAAGATCAGGTTGCAACTTGAAGTCTACTTCTGCTGAAGATTTGCCTGTGCAGCTGCCAATCGAGCAATTGGAACTCGATATGGCGAACAAGAGACGTAATCCATGCCGACCTCAAAACAAAAATGCACAGATGCAGGGTCCCCCCCGTGTTCGCCACAAATGCCGACTTTTAGTCCCGGATCTGTCGACCTTCCGCGCTCTGTGCCCATACGAATGAGCTGCCCGACACCTTCAATATCAAGCGTCTGAAAAGGATCGTCTGCGAGAATCTTGTTTTCTATATAACTTGGTAAGAATTTACCCGCGTCGTCCCTGCTGTACCCGAATGCCATCTGCGTAAGATCGTTGGTACCAAACGAGAAGAAGTCGGCGTGGGCAGCGATTTTATCGGCAACCAGAGCGGCGCGCGGAATCTCAATCATTGTGCCTATCAAATATTCCACTTTCGCTCCTTTTTCCTCAAATACCAAAGCGGCGATACGCTCAATGACAGCTCGCTGATTTGAAAACTCTTCGACCGTACCGACGAGAGGAACCATGATTTCAGGCAAGACTTCAACACCTTCCTGAGACAGCTCAACGGCGGCCTCAAGGATTGCACGGGCCTGCATTTCTGTGATCTCCGGATAAGTGATACCGAGGCGACATCCGCGGTGACCCAGCATCGGATTAAATTCGTCGAGCGACCTGACCTTATCCTGAACTGTTTCGAGCGAAACACCCATTTTCTCGGCCATCTCGATCTGATCTTTTTCCTCATGCGGCAGGAATTCGTGAAGCGGAGGATCCAATAACCGGATGGTGACCGGTAATCCTTGCATGGCTGTAAAAATTCCTTTGAAATCTTCTTTTTGATACGGAAGCAACTTATCCAGGTACTCTCTCCTCTCGTCCACGGTGTTTGCGAGGATCATCCCACGGACATTGTCGATCCTGTCGCCTTCAAAAAACATGTGCTCCGTTCTACACAAACCAATACCTTCCGCACCAAAGTCGCGGGCGCGTTGTGCATCTGCTGGCGAATCCGCGTTGGTACGTACGCCCATTGTTCTGAACTCATCGACCCATGACATGAATGTGTCAAACTCGCCCGTCATTTTCGCCGCCTTCAGTGGCTGACTTCCTTTTACAACTTCACCTGTCCCTCCGTTAATCGAGATCCAATCACCCTCGGCGATCGTAACGCCATCACATACAAACGCAGTCTGAGACGCGTTGATTACGACGTCAGAGCAACCGGCAACACACGGTTTACCCCATCCCCTGGCTACCACTGCCGCGTGACTGGTCATTCCTCCACGCGATGTCAATATGCCTTCGGCTGCGTTCATTCCGCCAACATCTTCCGGGCTGGTTTCAGTTCTGACCAGAATAACTTTTTTCTCTGCGGCTTTCGCTTTTTCTGCAGCTTCGGCAGAAAATACCACCTGACCGACGGCAGCTCCTGGTGACGCTGGCAGCCCTGTCGCAATCACGTCTGCTGCATACCCTTGTGGATCGGCAAACTGAGGGTGCAGGAGCTGATCGAGGTGTCCGGGCTCTACGAGGTCTCGAACAGCCACTTCTTTGGAAATAGTGCCGTCCTGAACAAGTTCTACGGCAATTTTAAGAGCTGCTGCACCGGTTCTTTTTCCGTTTCGTGTCTGAAGCAGAAAGAGCTTACCGTCTTGAATCGTAAACTCTATGTCCTGCATGTCTTTGTAATGAGACTCAAGTCGTTGAGTCGTTTCAACAAGTTGTTCGTAGGCAGCCGGAAATTCAGCTGACATTTGTGAGATATCCTCAGGCGTACGGATACCGGCAACAACGTCTTCGCCCTGAGCATTTATCAGGAACTCTCCGTAGAGTTTATTTTCGCCGGTCGACGGATCGCGTGTAAATAATACGCCCGTACCACTCCCTTCGCCTTTATTCCCGAATACCATCGCCTGCACGTTAACCGCCGTACCGATGAGGCCTGTAATTTTGTTGATCTGGCGATATTTGATCGCGCGGTTGCTATCCCAGGATGTAAAAACCGCATTGATTGACAGTCGGAGCTGCTCAAACGGGTCATTCGGGAAATCACCACCAGTGTGTTTCCTGTAGATTTCTTTGTAGGTCTCGACGAGCGTTTTTAAGTCTGATGCGCTCAGATCGGTGTCGTTCGAGACACCCCTGTTGGACTTCAGTTCATCGATGGCGTCCTCAAAATCATCGTGACTGATGTCCATCACAACATTACCAAACATGTCGATAAATCGACGATAAGAATCGTACGCAAATCGTTCATTATTGAAGCTGGATGCCAGCCCTATCACTGCTTCATCATTCAACCCGAGGTTCAACACGGTGTCCATCATTCCCGGCATAGAAACGGCGGCACCACTCCGGACAGATACGAGCAACGGCTTATTCACGTCTCCGAATTTCGCACCTACCGTTTCTTCAAGGTGTGCGATTCCTGCCCGAACGTCCGCTTCGAGCCCATCGGGCCAGTTACCAGCGTTGCCACTGTAGTGTGCGCAGCACTTCGTGCTGATCGTAAATCCAGCAGGTACCGGAAGTCCAATCGAACTCATTTCCGCCAAATTCGCGCCTTTTCCGCCGAGTAGATTTTTATACGATTTATCTGCGTCTGCCGTGCCGTTACCAAATTTAAAAACCATCTGCTTGGTCTCGGTCATTGCCTCGATTGGGGACTCCATAGGTGTTCTCTCTTGCATTTTGATTCCGCGTTCGTCTCTAGTTCCAGACAAAAGATGTGCTGCCCGAACAATATTGTTCAGACCAAAAATATACGGGCCAGACCGCTGTCGCGTTCGACTATGAGAATAAGAACAGGTTAAAGGCCCCGTGTAGTAGAGACATAGCCAGTCGGAACGTCACAATTCGATAGGCGTGTGAGTGGTC
>SMXK01000099.1 GCA_004356265.1 Bacteroidota bacterium | reverse complement strand
TCTGAATCGGTTTTACGGTCGGATCGCGTTCCCATTCAAATACCACTTCCGTATTTTTTCTCCCGGTTATAGATCGAGCCTGGAAGTGGTTCCGTCAGTCTGGCTCTTTGCCGAGAATGACGACTTTTTGGGACAGAAACTGAAGAACGATCCCATGTGGCAAGTCGAGGCGCACTGGACGCACGACTTTACCCGACACTTCTTTGGATCGCTCGATCTGCTCTACCGCAATGGTTTCCAGTCCGAAATCAATGGTGTCAATTTGGGCAGCGACATTGAGATCGGAAATCTGGGTTTCACGTTGAATTTCTCGGTGACGGATAACGTGACGATAAGAACGAGTTTCAGCTCAAACGTCTTTGGAGACAGCGACATCGAAACCAGCATGATACGACTTCAATTTATTTACGCATGGGATCGGGCGATCGAAAACATAAAGAAGCTGGGTAGTGAATAGGAGAAACAAAATGAAACGAACGGATGTCATTTTTGCGACAACATTATTGTGCGCAATTTGCCTATCGGCCTCGTCGTGGGCAGACGAACTGACGATCTACCCGAAAGGAGGTCAATCGCCTGAGCAGCAGGAGAAAGATAAATTCGAGTGTTACAGTTGGGCGAAGAACGAATCCGGCTTTGACCCCATGGCACCACCGACAGCGACAGAGGCGCCTCCGCAACAACAGGCACAAAGAGGAGGCGTGGTGCGCGGCGCTGCGCGCGGTGCTGCACTGGGCGCGATCATTGACGACTCGTCAGAAGGCGCCAGGACAGGCGCCAAGGCTGGCGCAGCAATTGGCGGCATGCGCCGGGCGGATCAGAAGCGCAAGCAGGCTCAGGCACAGCAGCAGTGGGAGCAGGAACAGCAACAAATCTATGCGGAAAAACGCAATCGCTACAACAAAGCCTATTCAGTATGTCTGGAGGCACACGACTACGCAGTCAAATAAACAGAGGCCTGATCGATGAACGAAATGACCAAGATATGCTCTTTCATAGGGCTGATGATTGCATCAGCTCCGCTACTTGCCGCCGATTTTGACGGCTCCAAACCAATGCTTTGCGCGTCGCTGGACGTTCTCGAGTGCGTAGACGGGCGTGGCTGCGACATGGTTGCCGCAGAGGACGTCGATGCGCCTCAGTTTATTTTAGTTGATCTCAAACATGACAAGCTGCAACTGGATCGCTCTGGACGACCTCAATCCGCGGAGCTACGTAACAGGGAAAGCCTGAACGGCAGACTGGTACTGCAGGGCGTAGGTACCGAGACCGGACTTGGTTGGACGTTCTCCGTGGACGAGGAAACGGGCAGGTTCGTCATCAGTGCGTCGGGAGACGAGGTTGCGTTCATCATATTCGGGGCATGTACGACTTTCCCGCCATCCTGACCGGAAAGCCTGTGGCAGTGATTTTATTTGTCAGAAAATTTAGGAGAGGAAAAATGAAACGCTCAATAAAGATAGTGCAATCGCTGACGGTTTTCGTAGCGATATCGACATTCGGTGCGGCGTCTGCTCAGGATATTCAATATTCAGATTTCCTGAGCGACTATTCGCAACTTAAAAAATCGGCCGATGCATATATGGACTACACATACCTCGCGCCCGATGCTGAAAACAGGATGGCGAATTACTCGGCGATCATGATAGATCAGCCCGAGATCTTCATCGCGCCTAATTCGAAATACAAAGGAATGAAACCTGATGACATGAAGGCATTGGCGGACGCATTTCGGTCCTCGATGGCGCAGGCACTTGCTGAAAGGTACATGATCGTTGAACAACCAGGGCCGAACGTTATCTACCTGCGCTTTGCAATGTCCAATCTTCAGCTCAAAAAAAGGAAAAAAGGCCTACTTAGCTTTACGCCGATAGGCATCGTCGTGGGTGTCGCAAAGTCGGCGTTGACCACTGACATCACCAAGAAGATCGACCTGAAGGGACTCACGATGGAGATGGAAGTACTCGACAGTACCTCGGGGGAGCAACTGGCGGCGCTCCTCGAAATCCGGTCAGGAACAAAAGACGATCCGGCCTCATGGGCGGAACTGGAAGCATTGATCGGTGTATACAGCAAGCGTGTGCGATGCAGACTGGATAATGCGCGCGTCGCTGAAGAGAACCGTATTGATTGTCTGAGTGGCACGTAGGTCGCGGGATTTCGCAGCCATCAGTAATCGAGAAGACCGATGAAACGAACGGCGTTGATAAAGCTTGCGAGTACGCGCCACGTTGTTCCTGTCGTTATCCTCAGCGGCGTCACCTTGTTTTCGTCGCTAGTCAGCGAAGCTTTTGCCGAAATCTCGTCTGAAAAGGATGCCGCCGTCGATGCTGATGCACGTTTGGTTAGAGTGGAGGAGTTCAGAGCGTTGGAAGCGGCACTTGCAGATCTGAGTTCGCAACTGGCCGCACAGCAGGAGTTGATTGCAAGCCAGCAGAAAGAAATCGATGGGCAACGAAGACTGCTTCAGTCCGTTCAGTCACAGGTGGGCTTATCAGCAGAAGATCAGAAGGTCGCGCATCCGATGGATGACGTCACGCTAGCCCGGCAATCGATCACCCTGGACGAACTTGTCACCAGGCAGCCGGAATCGACCAGGTACAGCGATGACTTTGTCGGCTCGATACCGATTCCTGCAGCGAAGCAGCTATTAAGATCGGCGGTTTCGCGAAAATGAGCATGGTCGCTACATTAGATCCACTTGGGTCAGACGATCGATTCATTACCGGTCTCATCCCGGTTGGTTCTTCAGATTCTGGCGTCGGCGCCAACGAGGTCGCGGTCTCTGCACGCCAGTCGCGACTAGGAATCGAAATGCGGGATTCTACTGACTACGGTCCGTTGCGGGCGTTCGTTGAAGGAGACTTCGCTGGGAACGGTGACACGTATCGACTGCGGCATGCTTTCGGCCAGTTCAGGCAAATTCTGGCCGGCAAGACCTGGTCAACGATGGTCGATAACCGCGCTACACCCGAGGAAATCGATTTCGAGGGTATTAACGGCAGGATTCAGGTGCGTCAACCACAGCTCCGCTACTTTCCGTCCTTCGGCCGCAATCTCGATCTGCTGGTTGCTCTGGAAGATCCTGCACCGGACGTAACGGATGGCCGGGGTGTCAGCCAGTATCCGGATATCATCGCGAGCATTCGACGCAACTGGGCTGATAGATGGCACATCAAGACGAGCCTGCTGGCGCGACAAATTGAGGCGGAATGGAATCTGGATCCTTCCATAAGCGACTCGAAGATCGGATGGGGTGCTTCAGTCAGCGGCAGGGTCGGCTTCGAGATATGGGATGAGAAAGACAACATCCTTTTTCAGTTTAATTACGGCGACGGTATTGGCCGTTATGTGAACGACCTTGAGGAAGTTGGTGGGCAGGATGCTGTGTTCAATCCGCAGTCCGGAGAACTCGAAACACTGGAAGTATTCAGCGGCTATGTCGCCTATCAACACTGGTGGCAGGAAAAATTGCGCTCGACGATGACCTACAGCTGGGTCGATGTCGATAACCTGGATTTCCAGGACGATTCGGACTACGCGAACACGGATCGCGCAATCATCAATTTATTGTGGTCACCGGTAACCCGCATTGATGTAGGTGGCGAGTTGCTCTGGGGTAGGCGCGAAAACAAAGATGGCACCAGCGCCACGGCTCGACAAATACAATTTGGTGCCAAATATCGATTCTAATCATGAGCCGGACGA
The DNA here is from genome assembly GCA_004356265.1 of Bacteroidota bacterium. Taxonomy (GTDB): domain Bacteria; phylum Bacteroidota; class Rhodothermia; order Rhodothermales; family UBA10348; genus N075bin62. The sequence goes on along the minus strand of SMXK01000099.1, from coordinate 4,615 downwards.
TAGTGTAGCCAGCTAACCAAGGGAAATTTACAAATGAAAAATCTCACGAAATTTGCACTGGAATTGATCGCACTTCAACTGTGTTTGTGTGCCTGCGCGGCTCCTGTGTCCGTAACCGATCAAAGTGGATTCTTGAGTGACTATTCGAGACTCGAGAAAATTGACGACAATATGCTGCGATTCATCGACGAATCCGCACCGAATCTCTCAAGCTTCATTGTCGATCCCGTCGTCATAACATTCCGACAGCCACCCGATGAGCAGGTTTTCACGGACGAAGAATTAGCCAAGCTCACCGACTATTACGAAGAAGCCGTGATAGACGCATTGAGTAAAGATGAGGGATATCCGATCGTCGAATATCCTGGTCCAGGCGTAGGTCGCATTGGCATCGGCATCACGAACGTTGAGGAAACCATCGGCATATTGAATCTCTCAATCTATACGAAGATAACCGGATTGGGCCTTGGTGGTGCTTCGTTCGAGGGTGAAATCGTCGATTCTGTTAGCGGAAAGCAGTTTGCAGCGGCCGTGCGCTGGGGCACCGGTAGCCGCATCCTGAAGGCCGGTATCACCCATATGGGTGACGCCAAGATCGCAATAAATCGTTGGGCAAAGGATTTGCGCGCGCAGATCGATGAAGCGAACGGTCGGTTAATATACGCCTCACTTTTTGGTCGCAGCGCTTGCTTGCTGCGCTACTGATGGAGTAATCGTAATGTGCTCTCCCAGATTTCGGCGCTGGCTTTCCGTCACAACAATTCTGTTATTCGTAGTCTCGCCAATTACAGTACTCGCTGATTGTGGACCGACAACTCAGGATAACTCCGGCTCACGACCGCGCGTGGGCCTTGCTTTGAGCGGCGGTGGTGCGAGGGGCGCAGCGCACATTGGCGTTATTCGCGTATTGCTCGAGGAGGGAGTGGCGATTGACTGCATCGCTGGCACGAGCATGGGTGCCATCGTCGGTGGTCTGTACGCATCAGGCATGACGCTCGAGGAGATTGAGCAGGCTCTGACTGATATCGACTGGGATGACGTGTTTGTTGACAGCACCAATCGGGCTGACAAGACTTTTCGTCGTAAGCGCGATGACGATGACTTCCTGATCAAGAAACGCGTTGGATTCAGCGGCGGAAAGATCAAATTGCCGCTGGGTGTCGTACAGGGGCAAAAAATCGACCTTGCCATCGCCAAGCTGACACTACCGGTAGCTCTCGTTGATGACTTCGACGAGCTGCCGATACCCTATCGGGCGGTTGCCACTTATATCGCCACTGGGGAGCAAATTGTCCTCGGCAGCGGTGACCTGGCCACCGCGATCCTTGCAAGCTTCTCCATTCCGGCTGCTATGGTGCCCGTTCTTATAGATGGCCGTATGTTGGTCGACGGCGGCATTGCGGCGAACTTGCCGATCTCGGTTGTCAGAGAGATGGGTGCGGAAATCGTCATCGCGGTGGATATCAGTACGCCGCTCAAGTCTCAGGACGAGATCGGTTCCGTGTTGTCCATTGCTGAGCAGCTCAGCGGCCTGTTAACGCGCCGCAACACAGAAGCGGAATTAGCTACACTGACCGAGTCAGATATCTTGATAAGTCCCAAGCTTGGTGACATCAGTGCGGGGGACTTTGACCGGATCAATGAAGCCATTCCAATTGGCAGAGCCGCAGCGCTCGAAAATCTGGATCGACTTCGCAAAATCTCGTTGTCATCTCCAGGCGATCAAGAAATCCTGGTTGCAAAGATGAAACCAGGAACGAGCCAACCATTAATCGAGTTCATTCGATGGAACAACCAGTCGAGACTGTCGAACGAGTTCATTGTCAGTCGTGTGGATGAAATCGAGCTCGGTCAGCCTCTCGACACCGAGAAACTCGAGTCTGGCATTGCCCGAATATACGGTACCGAGGTGTTTCAAAAGGTGAGTTTTAGGCTTATCGAAGATGACGGTCAGACAGGGGTTGAAGTGACCGCGGTTGAACGAAGCTGGGGACCGAAATACCTGCAATTCGGCTTGAATATCGCATCAATGGCTGGCGGCGATAACCTGATAAACGCATCGATCAGTCACCTGAGCACAGCGATAAATCCGTCTGGCGGGGAATGGCGCAATACAGTAACGCTTGGCAACGAAATCAGTTTCTCGAGCGCCTTCCATCAACCGTTTGGTCGCAATTACCGGTATTTTGTCGCGCCGAAGCTGTCGATTGGCAGCACTGATTTCACCGCATACGAATCGGGGAATGCAATTGGAACCATATCTGTTTTCTCGGCGATCGGTGAGCTGGCAGTCGGACGGGAATTCGGTAACTGGGGCGGACTTCAGGTCGGCGCACGCTACCTTACCGGTGAACGAGACGTGCGTGTCGGTGAACCCACGCCGCACGAAAATTTTGAATTGGGGGAGGCCTTTCTTGACTTTGCTATTGACCGGCTCGACAACCGGAATTTTCCGAGGCACGGCACCTTCGGTGCCGTTAGTTGGATCGGGGCACGAGAATCGTTGGGCTCTGATGTTAGTTTCGATCAGCTAAGAGCCGGAATCTCGGCCGCCAATTCATGGGGTCGCAATACTTTGCTGGCTGGTATCCGCTACGGTACGACCTTCAGCGGTCGTGCACCGCTCGAGCGTCTTTTTCGTTTGGGCGGTTTTTTTAATCTGTCGGGCTTGAATCCGGATGAGTTGACCGGCCAACATCTCGGTATTGCGAATCTTGCATACTATCGGCGCGTTGGAGATATCGCTTTGTTACCAACTTACATCGGAGCGACTATTGAGCTCGGAAATGCGTGGCAGGACAGATCTGACATCAGCTTGGATAATTCCATCTTCGCTGGCAGTGCCTTCATCGGAGTAGACACCTTTATAGGCCCAGTTTATACGGCAATCGGCATGGCTGAGGGTGGTCAAAGGGCGCTCTACTTCTACGTTGGCCGTACGTTTTAGCGCTGGCGTTGCGGTAGTTGAGTTACAGGCCGCTTTTCAAAGCGGCCATAAATTCAGCCAGGAATCAAGATTTTGAAGGGCCGGAGTCGGCCACAAGCGGTCCCTCACATATTGTCTTTCTGTCGACCCCGAACCACCCAGTGCCATGATGCCAAATGCAACACGACGACAAGCGCTGCACCAATCGAGATAGCCAGAAACAAATACGGAGGAAGATAGATTCCGCTGTGTTGATCAAAATTTCCTGCTAGGAAATCGAATCCGTTTCGCATGAATCGGTTTACGCCTAACGCGGCCAACACCGCAGTTACAATGCTAAAAACGAACGCAACCCAGATAGCGATTCGATGATCGCGGATGGCACCGACAGAAGCAGCCGCATAGGCCAATCCCACTGTGCTCGCGAAAATCACCATCGCACCCGGGTAGATCAGCCAGAACGAACCGATTACGCCAAGAGATACCACCATTTGGGAAGACTTCAGAAATTTGATCATTTCGCTACGTCAATGACAGGCTGCTTCGGGTCTTTAGCGGACCCTCGCTATCCTATCAGTCTAACGGCCGCTTCCGAGGCATAGCGGATCTTCAATATGCCGACAATCACGATTTTGAAGGGCCGGAGTCGGCCAGGAGCGGACGTAGCGACCCGCCTCTCGCAGGTCTCACCTGCTCCCATTTTCGTTCGGGTCACACTCCGGCACACCTTCCTCTGAAGCGATTCGATTTAGGACTACATTGAACTCACTATCTGGGTTGCAACCCCATTTGAGCGCACGTTCTAATCGCATCATCCGGACGATCTGACCACGCGTCGCCTCATCCCAAATTTCTTGTGGTAACAATCCTTCCTGATACATGTAGTACTGGCTTCGAATATCATTGAGTTCTCGAAAATAGAGGTAGCGCACGCGTTCGTACTCATTAGGAGTAAGCGAATCAATCCAGTCCTCGTAGGATGCTGCAGCACGGCGCTTGACTCCAATTTCGGGCCAGTAGTCAGAGTGCATGCGTATCTCATACGAGCTTACGAGGTTGTCGGCACGGGACTGGACCATCTGCGCTCGCATCAAATCGGCATTCTGGTTGAGTTCAATGAATATGAGAATGATTCCAGTCAGGACGCCCAAATTGGCACCAAGAGTCAGCCATCGGTTTAGGCGATCAGTGTCCACTGCAACCTCTTATTTATTCCTCTGCAATAGCGTGCTTCAACGATCACACCATGTCCGCTTGGGTCGGCAGCGGCCCTTGGCCGTGATTCTACAGTAAGGTCCGCTATCGGGGGCGAAGCGGCCATAAAATCAGCCAGGAATCGAGATTTTAAAGGGCCGGTATCGGCCGAGGCTGTGTAAAAACGTACGCGATTTGGACACTAATGGGACAGCGCATCACTTTAGTCCAGCGAGTGTCGGAGCAAGTGGTTTGGTACCCACTTTGATCCGTCGCTAGCTAAAATGTGGATCGTAGTTACCACCAACTTTTACAAAATTGTCTTTTTACACAGCCTCGGCCAATAGCGGCCGATGATTCTCCTGTTTGCGACACAGGTTGGCACCCTAGATTTGGGATTTTCCTTGAGCAATAAACTCCTGGTATCGCTGGGTTTGTTCGGCATCTGTCGGGTTGTCTTTAAGCAAAGATTCCATGAACGCCGTAAAACTCTCC
>SMXK01000098.1 GCA_004356265.1 Bacteroidota bacterium | reverse complement strand
TATCGCTTTTCGACACCGGGGAAAACTGGTTGTGGGAGTTATACATGACGTGCCTCATCAGGAAATTTTTACAGCCATAACCGGCCGCGGTGCTGAGGTAAACGGTGAAAAAATCACCGTCAGTCGTACACCGATTTTGTCTGAGAGCTTGATCACAACGGGATTCCCCTACCGGGAATACGGCCATATCGACCTTTATTTGAGTGTGCTCAAAAAATTTATGGCTGACGCGCGGGGCATTCGCCGACCCGGATCAGCCTCCGTTGATCTTGCGTGGGTGGCTTGCGGTCGCTTCGACGGCTTTTACGAAACGGGCCTTAAGCCTTGGGATGTCGCGGCCGGAATTGTACTTGTACGTGAAGCAGGGGGCGCTATTTCAGATTATTCGGGAAACCCTGAGCCTTCTTTCACTGCCCAGGTTGTAGCGTCAAACGGGCACATCCACGGTGATGTGTTGCGAATCCTGGAGCCGATGCAGGGCGTCTTTGACTGAACCAGGTTCTTATCCGGACAAGGTGTTTTTTGATATTTTCGGGATCACAATGATCAATTTAAGCCTTTTCCCTACCTTGCGGTCTTTACTCCGGTCCTAAACACACATCTCTATATGGATACGAACGGTCATGGCCTTCTAGAAGGTAAAAAAGGGGTCATCTTCGGCGCACTGAACCAGGATAGTCTGGCGTGGCATATCGCCGAGGCCGTCTATCGAGAAGGAGGCAGATTCGTCCTCTCAAACGCGCCAGTTGTGAGTAGAGCCGGAACGTTGGAAGCGCTTGCGGAAAAGACGGAAAGCTCGATTATCTGGGCAGATGCAACCAGCTCAGATCAGATCACCGAGTTATTTTCCAGCGTTAAAGAATCGTTGGGCAACATCGACTTCATTGTACACTCTATCGGAATGGGAATGAATATCCGGAAGAACAGGGAATATGAGGATCTGCAGTATGAGTGGTACCATAAAACACTCGACATTTCTGCGATGAGCCTGCACCGCATTGTGCGATCAGCCCTTGACCTGGAAATGATCAATAAGGGTGGATCGGTTGTTGCAATGACTTATCTGGGCTCACGGAGGATCTTTTCAAAATACTCTGAAATGGGCGACGCAAAAGCTCTTCTCGAATCGATTGTCCGTTCCTTCGGGTACCGTCTTGGTCAGAAAGGCATTCGGATAAATTCGATTTCGCAGAGCCCGACCGCTACGACGGCTGGCCATGGGATCTCTGGATTCGACTCGATGTATGAGTTCGCAGAACAGATTTCACCTCTCGGAAATGCAGACGCGGCGAGCTGTGCTGATTATACGGTTACTCTTCTATCCGATCTGACTCGAATGGTCACCATGCAAACACTGTATCATGACGGTGGATTCAGCACCATGGGCGTATCAGATCAACTTATCGAAACGTTACAAGCCGCACTTACTGCCTCTTCCTGATTTCGATCGTCTGAACACGAACAACACGGATGCGTTTGCGCCTCCTTTTATTGCTTCTCGGTTCAATCAGTTATAGCCTGATTCAACCGATTTCCAGTTCCGCAAATCCCGATAAGGATAGTGCCGGGCTGTATTACGTTATCGAACGAAATGCATCGATGTACTTCGTATCCGATTCAACGAAGAGGTATTTGCACCTTCGATTCGGTGAATCGCTCGACATGATCAAGAAAGGCGAGCGGTGGAGCACGGTAAAAACGTCAGACGGAGCTACCGGCCTGGTTCAGACCGATCACATTTCTGACGTGTGGTTGCGAATATCGAAAAGCGAGCAGATGCTTTACGTGTATCACGGAGCCTCTCTGACAACCAAATTTCCGACGGACCTCGGATATAATTTCTTCGCAGACAAAATGCGACGCGGCAGTGAAGCCATTCCCGATGACTGGCGAACACCCGAGGGTGAGTTTTACATCGTTAATAAGAATCCGCGCAGCGAGTTCTACCGGGCGCTCGTACTGAATTACCCGAACGCTGAGGACGCAAACCGGGGCATTCGTGCCGGTCTGATATCGGATACAGAATTCGAACAGATCGTGCAGGCGCAGAACGGTCGAACAATTCCGCCCATGGGCACAGCACTCGGCGGCTGGATTGAAATTCATGGCGATGGTACGGGTGGAAAAAATAATTGGACGCGTGGTTGTATCGCGGTGCTGAACGCGCAGATCGACAGATTGTGGTCGATTGTTCATGTCGGGACCCCCGTACTGATAGAGCCGTAAACACACAACGCCATCCTGTATTTCCGAAACGCTCAAAAGCATGCGAAATAACAGATCGACCCTACTTGCAGCGCTGATTATTCTACTTCTCGGGAATCCGATTATCTCGAACGCCCAGGACGCGGAGCCGGGCCCAGACAAATCTGAACAGGACGATCAGCAGCTGGCTAACGCTGCGGCTTCAGATTCTTCTTCTGCAGGCCCGGTGTATATCGTGCCCATATCAGGCATGATCGATAAAGGACTCGCTCTTTACGTGGATCGGGCGATTAGGGAAGCGGAAGCCTCGGGCTCCGCCGCAATTGTATTCCACACGGACACGTTTGGAGGACTGGTCGACGCTGCCGATCAAATTCGCCAGGCGATTTTGGATACGCGTCTTAAGACAGTCGCTTTTATAGAACACAACGCTGCGTCTGCCGGTGCGCTGATTTCGTATGCCAGCGATACCATATTGATGGCTCCCGGATCTTCTATCGGCGCAGCTACGGTCGTCGAAGGTCCAGGTGGTGAGGCTGCTCCCGATAAATATCAGAGTTACATGCGTGGCCTTATGAGGTCTACAGCCGAGGCCAATGGAAGGGATCCGCGGATTGCCGAGGCTATGGTCGATGAAGACATTGAAATCGAAGGCATCTCCGAGAAAGGATCCGTACTTACACTTTCAACCCGCGAAGCCCTGAACCTGGGCGTGGCCGACGCAGAAGTTGCCGATCTGGAGGCGGCCCTCGAGTGGCTCGGAATATCTGATAATACGGTTGTCCGGCATGAAACATCGCAGGTCGAGCGCATTTTGAGATTTTTCGGATCGCCCGTTATGCAATCCATATTAATGCTCATGATGCTCGGTGGATTGTACTTCGAATTGCAGACACCCGGCGTGGGTTTTGCCGGAATCATGGCAGCTATTGGGGCAGCCATGTTCTTCGGGCCTCACTATATGCTTGGGCTGGCGGAAAGCTGGGAGATCGTGTTATTCGTCGTGGGTATCGTACTCATTTTGATAGAAATATTTGTACTCCCCGGATTCGGGATCGCAGGGGTTACCGGATTGATTCTGCTGGTGTTTTCGCTCGGCGTATCGCTCATCGGAAACGTTTGGTTTTCTTTCCCGACCGGACCCGCGATTGCCTCTGCCGTGTGGACACTCGCGATCACAATGCTCTTGCTGGTGGCTCTGCTTATCTCCCTCGGTAAATACATGCCCAGGTCACAGCGTTTCGGACAGCTGGTTCTGGCGTCTGAACTTTCGAGTTCTCTGGGTTATACCGCCGCCGAAACGCGCGATGATCTGCTCGGTGTTACGGGAGAAACATTAACTGCCCTTCGACCCAGTGGAATGGCGATGTTAAACGATCAAAGGGTCGACGTCGTCACGTCCGGAGAGTATATTCCTGCAGGAGAAATCGTTCTCGTTATGTCGGTCAACGACGGGCGCGTCCAGGTTCGAATGGCCAATCGAACCGCATGATTCGTTCGCAACATCTCCTTCTGAATACGTACACCCATCGCCTTTAATTAGCACTACCGCACCCGTATTGCATCTTCTTGTACCTATAACGATAGTTATTCTGGGTATAGCCCTGATAGTGGTTGAAGTTTATTTCATCCCCGGGTTTAATGTTGTAGGCGTCTTTGGAGCGGTAATGATATTGTTTGCTATCGGATTAACGTTTGCAGAATCGGGAATATTGGGGGGCAGTTTGATGTTTGCCGGAACAGTCGGCGGAGTTGGCCTGACATTCTATTACATGTTTCAGTCAGGCGCGTGGAATCGATTTGTTTTGAATACTGATCTCAGCAGAGACGAGTCTTCTAAAGCTCGCGAATCCGAACATCGCTCGCGGTACCTCGGAAAGGTTGGTGTGGCCGTCAGTCCGTTGCGCCCCACAGGGATAGTAGAGATCGAAAACGAGCGAATTGAAGTTTCCACAGAAGGTGAATTTATTTCGAGCGGGAGCGCAGTTCGTGTAGTCGCCATGGACAGGCGACGATTTTTTGTTCGACTGGAAGCGGCAGACGAGAGTCTCAATCTTTAGGAATCTCTCGCAACTTTCTACCCGCTGAAAGGTCCTGTACGGGAATGAACAATCCGGATACTCATATTTACCCGTTTCGCAACTTGTTGCAGCTGTTCGCTCTTGCCTCAGTGCTTGCGACACTTTTGACGGGATGTACCCGGACAGAAGAAATTCCACTGGATGTACCGGAAGGCTGGTACACCGACGGTACGCTCTGGTGGAAGTCGGATGTGGATACGAGCATGGCGTTTCCGGATCTCGAAACGCTGGAATCCATGAGTCTCAAAAATCTCTGGAAAGCCGACCCTCAGGCTTTCTCACCGGCGATGGAGGACGCTGATGCCCGGAAGCGCTTCTCGATGCTGGTCAAAACCAGTTTAATCGAGTTATTCCGAAATCATCCGACGATCGTTGATTCGCTCTTCGAGAAACACGTCGTCCCTCAGATGAAAGATGTTCGAATGGACGGAAACGTCAGACCAGAGGTCACCAAATTCCAAAAAATAGGTTACAGGACGCTGTCGCGGCATTTCAGGCAACCGTTCTCCATCACTAAACTGGGTACGGATGTGCCTCTCCAATATCCCGACAGCTTGCGGGCCTCAAATATACAGGGTGAAGTCTTCCTTCAGATCTATATCTCGGATACTGGGATGCCTATAGCCATTAAAAAACTCGGTGGCGTACACCCGATTCTGGACAGAATTGCCATTCTGGCTATCACCAAAATGAGATGGCAACCCGCATATGTGATCAAAGGATTGAAGTCCCCTCCGGTGCCGTCGTGGGCTCGTTATACGATTCGATTTGCGCCACCGCCGAACTAGCCGGATCGAACTAACCGCCACTGAATTGGCCTGATCAACCTCGGGCGGCCAACTGCGGGACACCAACCTCCGGACCCAACGACTCGTCAGATCGATAAGATCTAAATCAATATACCGGCTATCGTCGCGGTCATCATATTCGCGAGCGTGCCTGCGAGTACGGCTTTCATTCCCAATTTAGCCAGATCTGCCGTACGCTCTGGCGCAATTGGCCCGATCCCTCCTATTTGAATGGCGATGGACGATAAATTTGCGAATCCACATAAAGCGAACGTAGCCATCACGATCGTTTTTGGCTGGAGAGCCCCCTCGGTAATCAGCGTCGCAAGATTCAGGTACGCAACGAACTC
>SMXK01000097.1 GCA_004356265.1 Bacteroidota bacterium | reverse complement strand
TCGAAAGTTTACCATGTGACTGAAGTACGAGACCGGCCACATAGCCTACACCGAAATCGAGAAAGGTATTTCTATGGCCTCCCAAACGGATAAAAAGACGATAGCGTCGTGGGCGCTTTATGATTTCGCAAATTCGTCGTTTACGACGATTGTTGTGACCTTTATCTATGCCACATACTTCACCAAAGAGATTGCTTCCGACAGTCTTACAGGTGCAAGTCAATGGGGATATGCAGTGGCAGTGTCCGCTATTTTTGTAGCTGTTTTATCCCCCTTTCTGGGCGCTGTTGCAGACAGTGGAGGACACCGTAAAAAATTCCTGTTCATCAGCACGGTCGCCTGCATTCTCGGGTCGGTCGCCCTCTTTTTTCCGGTGCCGGGCCAGGTCGCTCTTTCCCTGAGCATTTTCATCTTTGCAAACGTGGCCTTTGAAATGGCCAACGTTTTCTACAACGCCTATCTGCCAGACATCGCGCCCGCCGATCAAATTGGCAAAATCTCCGGCCTGGGGTGGGGAGTAGGGTACATTGGCGGGGTCCTCACGCTGATCGCAGGATATGTGTTGCTCGTCGCGCCCGATCCTGCGCTTTTCGGACTCAATGCAGACGATGGATCTAACATCCGCGCAACCTCTATTCTGGTTGCGATCTGGTTTGGCGTCTTCAGCATCCCGATGTTTCTATGGGTGAAAGATCCCGACCAGATTGAGAAACCACCCGCGCTCTCTGTTCTACTTAGAAACGCTCGTACTGAATTAGCACAAACATTCAGAGAGATTCGCAAATTCAGGCAGATGGTTAGATTTCTTGTCGCGAGACTTGTGTATAACGATGGCCTGATTACCATTTTCGGTTTTGCCGCCATTTACGCCGCCGATGAATTCGGCGTTGACCCATTTGTCCTCGGGATAACGTTAAACGTAGTCGCCGGAGCCGGTGCATTCGGGATGGGTTATCTGGATGACATAATCGGCGGGAAAAAAACTGTACTCATCACTCTGGTCGGCCTGGCGTCGGCTGTTCTAGTGATAACGTTGACGCACAACCTGACCGTCTTCTGGGGGGCCGCGGCGATGATTGCTTTGTTTGCGGGACCTAACCAGGCCGCGAGTCGGTCCTTGTTTGCGCGTTTCGTACCTGAAGACAAAGAGAATGAGTTCTTCGGATTTTTTGCTTTTTCGGGCAAGTTCACAGCATTTATAGGGCCCATTCTACTGGCCCTGATTATGGGGGCCTTTGATAGTATGCGGGCCGGAATCGCCGTCGTAATCGTATTGTTTGTCGTGGGTGGTTTGCTTCTTCTTCGGGTTGATGAGAAAGAAGGCATCGATGCATCCGGACGGGCGCTTTATGGAGACCAGCTCGGGTAATTACATGACTTCTTCGACAACTATCCAGGCTATCGCCAACGCGTTTGAACGGTGGGCCCCTATCGGACTGGCTGAGTCTTACGACAACCCCGGACTACAGGTCGGCCATGCTGACAGGAGCGTATCGAAAGGCCTGGTAGCTTTAGACATGACCCCGCAAGTCCTCGATGAAGCGGTCTCGTCAGGGTGCCATCTCGTTGTCACACACCATCCATTGATTTTTACACCGCTTAAAACAATAACAGCAAACTCCTATGTGTCAAACCTGGCCCTGCGGCTTGCAGAGTCTGGCATCGCGCTTTACAGCGCGCATACAAATCTGGACTCGGTCCGTGGAGGGGTTTCGTTCGCCCTTGCTGCTCAGCTGGGATTAACGAACGTAGACTTCCTGATGCACAAGGACGATGCACTCGTGAAACTTGTTACTTTTGTGCCTACCGCTTCCTCGGAATCGGTAAGGGGAGCTCTGACAGATGCCGGTGCCGGCCAAATCGGTCAATATTCAGGATGCTCGTTCGAATCCCGCGGAACGGGCCACTTCACACCGGCTACAGAGGCGAAACCCGCGGTTGGTAGCGCGGGAGGGCCACCTGAACAAGTTGACGAGGTCAGGCTCGAAACTGAAGTGGCCAAGTGGAACCTCGCGACAGTGATTTCTGCGATGAAAGACGCTCACCCATACGAGGAAGTACCGTATGATATCTACCCTGTCCGGCAGCCCTATAAAAACGCCGGGCTCGGCGCAATAGGTACTCTCGAGGAACCGGTTGGGCTGGAGGCGTTCCTGACAACCGTCTCACAGACACTCGAGAATTCCGCCCTCAGATACACCGGTGACCTGGATCAGATGATTCGCCGTGTTGCTGTTTGCGGTGGATCAGGATCGAAGTTCGTGGGAGCCGCCCAAGCGGCTGGCGCCGACGCTTATATCACAGCTGATATAAGTTATCACACTTTTTTTAATGTCTTGAACACTGACGGAATTCCGGAAATTGCGCTCATAGACCCTGGTCATTACGAGTCGGAGCGGATCACGGAAGTATTGATGTTGGATTTCTTAAAGACAGAATTTCCGGACGTCGAATGGCTGCGGACAACCACGCGGACCGCGCCGGTGAAAACCTTCAACGCGCCCGGGTAAGTAGAGCTGAAGTCGACAATCCATCAGCGCTGATCCCGTCCGCACCGATTCTTCTCACGTTCTCCCACGAACATATATCCCAGCCTGCCGTTTATTACGATTCTGCACACAAATGATGACCGGCCCTCGGAAAAAATATGCCAACCACTGCTCAGGAGACAACCATCAGCGACCAGCTGACAGCTCTCATCCGCCTGCAACACATTGACAGCAAGATCGATCAGATCAAAAAAATGCGCGGTGATCTGCCGGAAGAGATCAGGGATCTCGAGGATGAAACCGCAGGCCTGACTACCCGCGTTGACAATCTCGAAGAAGAGCAAAAAGCCAATGCGATTGCTCGTAAGCAGGCTGATATCGACGTAAAAGAAAGCGAATTGCTGATCAAGAAATATGAGGAACAGCAGCTTCAGGTCCGCAATAACAGGGAATACGATGCCCTGACGAAAGAAATTGAAGCCCAGAAACAACGCATAGTAGACGGAAACTTGCGGGCTGAGGAAATCGACGCCGAATTGCCCGGCAAGGAGATAGCTGTAGAAGAGACGACAACGCGACTTGCGGAAATTCAGGATATCCTGAAAGCGAAGCAGAGCGAGTTGAAGGAAGTCCTCGATGACACAAAACACGAACAGGCCGACATGGAGAAGGGCCGGGGCAAAGCTGCCAAAAAGGTAGACTCGCGATACCTCCGTGCGTATGATCGGCTTCGAACTCGTCTTCGCGACGGACGGGCTGTCGTACCTCTCGTTCGAGGAGCCGCTTCCGGATTTGCAGTTCCGCCTCAGCGCCAGCTGGAAATCCGTCAGCAGAACAGAATTGTAGCTTGTGAGCACACGGGTCGCATTATCGTTGATAACGATTTGTTCAAGGCTACTGTTAAGAAAGTGAAACTGTAGCCCCCGAGCTACTCCATTTTTTCCGATTGGACCATCGCGTCAGAGTTTACTCTGGCGAGGAAAGTCCGAACACCACAGGGCACCGTGCTTCCTAACGGGAAGACCCGCGAAAGCGGTGATGGCACGTGCAGCAGAAAATAGACCAGCCGATGGCGCCAACCGGTTTTACCGGGCGGCGAACAGGTGATGGGTGAAATGGTGGAGTAAGAGCCCACCGGCGTCCCGGGTGATCGGGGCGGCCAGGTAAACCCCACGGGGTGCAAGGTCAAGCAGTACCGCTCGTTTGGTTTGCGCCAGACGAATAGACGGCCCGTCGAATATGCGGTACGGGTAGACTGCTAGAGGCTGACGGTGACGTCAGTCCCAGATAAATGATGGTCTCGTTGGCGAGGTGATTGCGGACGCCCGCCGATCAGACAGAATTCGGCTTACAGATCGGAAAAACCGCAATATACCAGGGGACTGTTCCTGACAGGAGCGGTCCTCTGTCTTTTGGGAGATTCTTTTTTTGCGTCGGCTTCGCACTCTTTAACTTTCTTCCGGAGGCTTTCAGCTGCGCGCCCGTTAAAGTCGGCACCGGCTATCGAGGTCAATAAACTCGTCGCCGCCCACTTTACCAGCGCCCCACATCTACTAGTTCTCGCCTTCGTCTCCTGTCGGAGGAGGCGTCGCTGCATCGGCGCCCGCATCTGTCGCTGCACCGGTATCCGTTCCGGTCGCAGAACCTGGTGCGACTGGGACAAGTGGAGATGACTGGGTGGCAGACTGAATGACGCTTTCTGTCGTTCCATCTGTATCGATCGTGAAGGTTGTTAATACGCATAACACGATGAACAACGCGCCGAGAGTCCAGGTCGTTTTTTCGAGAAAGTCGGGCGCCTGACGCGAACCAAGAATCTGCGTCGTTGCTCCTCCGGAGGCAATACCGGCCAGTCCGCCGCCTTTTCCACTCTGAAGAAGTATACCCAGAGTCATCAGGACTCCGATTATAGAGATCACTACGATTAAGAATTCAAACATGGACTTTCTCTAGATCTAAATGTATTCGCCAGAATACAGGATACCCGCAAGAATCGGGCTTGTTTTTATAGCCTGAAAAGATACTTAACGTAACAGGTCAATTCAATCACCTGATTGCAAAACTATCATGGAGAGTGAAGCATATAGGCCGCTGCGACGGCCATCGCCGCTGTTTCCGCTCGAAGTCGCCTTCTCCCGAGTGACAATTGGTTAAATTTCCTCTCCTCCAACGCCTCGATCTCATCGTCTGTGAACCCCCCTTCTGAGCCGATCAGGATCATTGACTTCCGCGGCATGCCAGCGGTGGAAAGCTCAAGCTTCAGGGCCGCCGTAGGCGGCGCCGTTTCATGGCATACACCGCGATATTCTCCCTCGGACTCCGCCAGCGTCTTATAAAATTTTCGCATTTTTACAGGCGGATCGACCAAGACCTTTCGACACCGACCCGACTGCTTCATTGCCGTAATCAGAATCTTGTTGATTCGTGAGTCTTTAAGGCGGGCACGGTCGGTTCTTTTCGTGATAAGCGGGATGATTCTCGATACACCGAACTCTACTGCTTTTTCTATAAAATTTTCGAATCGAGCCGCACTCTTCAACATCCCCAGACCGATCGTCAGCTGATAATCTGGCTCCCCTACATCAAGTTGTTTCTCCAGAATTCGTCCGACCATATTCTTCCGGCCTACAACTTCTACCGCGATCCGATACCAATTTCCCGCACCGTCCACCACCGCAGCCTCTTCTCCTGACTTCATTCTGAGAACTCGTACGGCGTGGTAGGCTTCATCCGCAGGAAGCACAATCGTATCTCCCGCTATCGCCTCTGGTGGGGCATAAAAAGTGTGTTTGATCATTTCAGTAAAAGCTACAGTCCGAACGCGAGTCCCATGTGGATGCGACCCCGGGCTGGACCATCTTCATTATTAATGGCGTAACTGACTTTCAGAAGCCCCGCTGCCGTATTCCATTGCATCCCGATACCGTATCCCGGATACCAGTCCGCCGTGCTTTCTGCACCGCCTGAACCAGGAAGATGAATATACGCGACATCCAGAAAGGCAAAAGCGTACGAAGTGGGGCCCACCAAGATTCGATATTCGTAGAGGAATCTGACCGCGTTATCGGTAAAAAATCGATCCTCATCGTATCCGCGTAACGTCTTCGCCCCCCCCATTCTGAATAAGTCACTCTCAACCAGCGATGGACTTCGAAGCAAACGAAAATCAACTCCGACCAGTATGGTATGTTGATCAAAAACGGGCATGAACGCACGAACCGACATTTGAAGCCTCTCCTGCCTGAACGTCGCTACGACTGTGGTTGTATCATTCCCAGCCAATACCTGAGTTCGGGTTTCTGACTTAGAGCCGCTTTCTGCCAGCATATCGGCAGTAAAACCACGCCTCGGATTTCGCGGATTATCCAGGCTGTTTACGTATACCGCCAGTCCTACAAATGTACGTTTTCCGTCCGGGATACGCTGCACGGAACCGACGAGTTCATTGCCAGCCTGACCTGGTTTTGTGGTCTCGCGACTGAATCTGGCGCCGACATCAAATCCGGCATCGAGCCGGTATGCTGCTTCGGCCTGAAGGAGCTGCTGCGAATACGTCGAATCTCTTTGATAGCCGGTAAATCCAAGATCCATTCGAATCGGCAGGCCGAAGATCCTTGGGTCTCCAAACTGAACATTAGCGCTACTTACCTGGCCGGGCAATCGATCCAGGGAAATCGCGAACCGGCGGCCGTATCCGAACGGATTTACCAGATCAAGATTCCCACTTCCAATCAACTGACCAGATGATGACGCGTTTTCGGCCGGTAAAAAACCTAAAACAAAATCAAACGTCCCTGGCGCCGCCTCTTCTACGGGTATCGACAGATGTAACGTGGAATCTGCCGCAATCTCGAAAGCCACAATTCCAACAGAATTAAATAACCCGGTTTCGATCAGTCGCGCCCTGATGTGATCGGGATCTGGATCCAGCAGCGGGCGCCCCAGCCGCAAACCCAACTCAGCAGCAACAAATTCAACTTTTGTCCTCCGGCTTCCCGGTAAATGAAGCTCGGAAAGAGGAACGACGTGCCCCTCATTTACGGTGATGGCAATGTTCATTTGTGCCCGCGAATTCTTCCGTTCCTTCGAACCCGCGGATACGGCAATCGAATTTATTGACACCGTCGCAAGGTGGTAGGAGCGGCTCGCATACGCGTCGAGCAGACGCGCAATCCCCTCTTCAATCGATGCAGTCCGGAATGGATCGCCCGACTTTAAACGCAGAATATCGACGGATTCGGTGCCGGTAAAAAGCTCGATTCCCGATAGCATTATCTTGTCGAAATACGTTCTGGGTCCCGCTGAAAAGAAATAATTGGCGTCATCGCTCGCCGGCTCTCGTATCTTGACAGAATCAAACGCAGCCGTCAGGTACCCTTCAGATCTGAAATAATTTACAACGGTTCCCGATATCCCGGCTTGTGACACCGGCGTTAAACGCGCAGTAATACTATCCGCAAGGGGTTGGTACGCTTCTCCTTCCCATCGAATGAAAATTCTGTTCAAGAGCCAGTCATCTACCCGATTTCCGGCGGTGTCCTGAGCCTGAGACGAAATCGGACATATTCCCAGAATCACCGCGACCAAAAACCCCAGCCCGCGAGCAATTCTATTCGACGACCAGCATGCATATATTCTGTGCCCACCGCTTCGGACGCCTTTGATCATGATCCCACTTTTACAATCCATTCTGATTATTCTCGGGATTGGATTCCTGTCAACCCCTGAATCGGATTCAGACAACAGATTTCGATTGCACCAAGCTAGTGACTCAGCCATTGTATCGCGGGCGCATCTACCCGGACCGGTGTTTGCTGCTCGATCAGACACGATTGATGCGGGTCATCTGTTTGTTACGAATTTGCCTGATTCGATTAAGGGTTTTCCGGTCTACGAATATTCTGCACGCTCACTTCCGCTCAGAAGCTGGTTGTTGAACAAATCGTTCTTCTGGAAAACGACAGAACAAGACAGGGGTGACCACGCACTCACGTTTTTTGTGTTCCTTGAGCCGAAATCAGTAGACGCAAACAGTAACCCGGCGGACTCTATAATCGTGCACCTGCATATCAGGTAGTCGTGGTCCATCAATCTGAAATCCAGCAAGCTCTTGCCGATTGGTTTGCCGTGAATGCTCGCGATCTTCCTTGGCGTCGTGCACAGACACCATACACGACATATTTGTCCGAAATATTACTGCAACAGACCCGTGTTGATCAAGGTCTACCGTATTACGAGAGATTCGTTCGTCTATTCCCGACAATCCAGGATCTAGCGATTGCTCCTCGGGACGAGATATTGAAAGCCTGGGAAGGGCTTGGTTATTACTCGCGTGCCCGGAATTTGCACAGAGCAGCCACCGAAATTGTAGAACGATTTGATGGACGTATCCCGGATCAGGAAAATGATCTCAAGAGCCTTCCTGGCATAGGTGATTATACGGCTTCGGCCATTTTATCGATAGCGTACGGCCAACCATTTGCGGTTGTTGATGGAAACGTAATTCGTGTATTGTCCAGACTCACAACGTTTGCAGGTGATGTCAATACATCCGCAGCCAGACGACAGTTGAAGACGCTGGCAACCGATCTTCTGCCGGACGACAATCCTGGAGCGCACAACGAGGCCCTTATGGAGTTGGGGGCACTTGTGTGTTCTCCCAGATCGCCTTCCTGTGAGATATGTCCGGTCTCGAAGTTTTGTGGGGCCTATAGCATTGGTCGCCAGGAAGACTTCCCCGTAAAGACGAAAAAACGTCCTGTCCCTCACTATGACATCGCTGTGGGCATTATTACGTCCGACGATAGTCGGATTCTGATTCAGAAACGACTGGACACCGAGATGCTCGGCGGTCTTTGGGAATTTCCCGGAGGAAAACGAGAAGGCGCGGAATCTCTGAAGGAAACGTGCGCAAGGGAGTTGATGGAGGAATTGGGAATCACCGTAGATGTCGGAAAAGCCTTGACGCCCGTCAAACACGCGTACTCGCATTTTAAGATCACGCTTCACGGGTTTTATTGCACAATCGAATCTGGTGAGCCCGAGTCCGATGCGGGCAGGCAATTAGACTGGGTCGTGAAAGAGAACATCTCGAAATATGCTTTCCCGAGTGCAAATCGAATGTTGTTCGACGAATTGGGAATCGACTCTGGTGATTGATTCGTGATCGAACCAGAATTACGTATGACGATCGATTCGTGATCGAACCAGAATTACGTATTATGTGGAAATGAGTACCGATCTATTATTTTTACTCGGAATAGGACTGTTCTACCTGCTACGGAGAATTTCCAAGCAGAATCGGGAGCGGGCCAGACAACATCAGCTTTCACAGGTGGAGGGAGATGTAATCGATGGAGTGTTGGTTGACCCCGAAACCGGTAATCCAATTGAAGCGGAACCGGCACCCGAGCCGCATTCAATACTCGCATCCATCTCAGCGCTGATTGAGCAGGAAACATCCATACACGCTCAGAGCCCGAATGTGGCTCCCGGACCTGATATCGCAACCGAAGATCGAAAACTTCCAGAACGCGTCGATACTGAATTTCGAGCCGCTGCAGATCCGTTCGAAGATGATTGGCACACGGGGAAAAAATCAGAATG
>SMXK01000096.1 GCA_004356265.1 Bacteroidota bacterium | reverse complement strand
GGGCCGAATACGAACAGGCTGTTCTGTACAGCATTCTTAACGAAGACCCCGAGGCTCTTACTGCCATCAGGACCGGCGTTCCGATGGAACTGGAGAGGATTGTTGCCAAGGCGCTCGCGAAGGACCGCGAATTGCGATATCAGCATGCAGCCGATTTAATTGCAGATCTAAAGGCCCTCAAATTGACGGACCCGGACAGTGGGCACGTTACCGGAAAGCTTTCGACCACCAGGGTACACACGGCGATTACGGCCGAATCCGGCGTTCTGGTCGACGCGCCTGCGACTCGACCGAGTCGATCTTTTTCCACCCGGGCCCTTACGGGGGCAGTCATCGCTGCAATTTCCATTACCGCACTTTTGTTTTTCGGATCAGGAGGATGGAGCTCGTCGGCAGCGAATATGAGCATGGATGTGTCTCTACTTACGCGATCGGCAGATGGGAAGCGACTTCAGCCATTTTCGCAAGCGTTTTCCCGGGGGGTTGGGATCTCGCCTGACGGGAAACAAGTTGCATTTATGGCCAGGACGGAAATGGGTTGGGAGCTCGTTGTTCGAGACCTGGACAATGCAACTGGTGTGATCATTCCGGGTACCAGCGATTTCGTCGAATCACCTGCCTATTCGTTTGACGGTAATGAGCTTACTTTTGGACTGGATATGCAGCTGCAGACAGCAAACGTAGGCGGGGGACTTCCAACAGCTTTAGCGCCTGTAGACCGACCGTCTAGAGGATCGACGTGGTTAGCAGATGGATCTATTGTTTTTGCCCCGAATTCAGCGACCGGCTTATTGAGGCACTTTCCAGACGGCACAATTCGAACTTTCACTCAGTTGAATGAGTCGATCGGAGAAAACTCTCATCGCTGGCCCAACGCACTTCCGAATGGAGCGGGAGTTATTTACACATCCAAAACGTACGACCTCGGTTCGTTCGATGACGCGTCTATATTCGTGGTTGATGTAGAATCAGGAGAAGTCACATTACTGTTTCGTGGCGGGACCGGTGCCATGTATGCAAATGGGTACCTGCTGTATGGAAAATCGACGGGCTTGTATGCCGTGTCGATGGATCTGGAAACGATGGAAATCGGGAATGAACATTTGTTAGTAACAGATGATATTTATGTTACGATGCCATCGGGAGTTGCTAATTTCAGCGCCTCTTTAAACGAGTCACTGGTCGTTCTTCCAAAACCTGAGATCAGGCTTGATCCCGTTCAACTTATCAGTCCGCGGGGTACTCGGGTTCTTGAGTATAGTGACGAGGTGATATGGCCGGGTCTTTCTCCTCAGGGAAAAAGAGTCATATTTACTCAACACGCCGCCAACGACGGCCTCGTTGTTCTTGATCTGGACTCCGGAAATTATGTACAGGTTACAACCCGGTACAACAATCAGCACGCGATATGGGGACCTGACGAGAGACGAATTCTATTCACAAGCGATCGTCGTGGGCATTTTAACCTGTATGAGATGGATGTGGACGATCAGGAATCGGCGCGTTTAATGTGGGCTGATACAACCGGCTTGCAGCCCACATTCTGGTCTGCCGATGGAAAAATGGTTCTTTACCAGAGAGGATCTGGTATTCGTGGCGCTGATATATGGAGCTTATCAATGGGAGTCGATACGGTCGCGACGCCGGTTCTCGATTCTGAATTCGATGAAATGCACGCAGTATTATCGTCGGACGGTTCATTTATCCTGTATGAGTCCGATGAATCTGGCGAATCCGAGATTTATATCCGTCAATATCCGGAGCTGAGGGTGAAAAGACTTATATCGGTCTCAGGGGGTTTCAGACCACGGTTTTCAAAAGACGGATCCCAAATATTTTATATCGCTGGGAACGGTCGCGCCGAAAGTCGGACGGAGTGTACCATCGAGGTAGTCAATTTTACAGGCGGGTCCCAATCGACTATTTCTGGGCGAAGAACCGTTATGGATAACCCCCTATGTTCGGATTTCGAAATCATGCCTGACGGGGATACGATACTGCTTGTATCCAACTCAGAAAACACGCCATACTGGGACATGCCCGATGTGCGATTGATTACCAATTGGACGGAACGAATTAAATAACAGGAAGCCCTAACATGAATTGTGGCACATTTACTCCCCGCCCGATCACATCCAAATGACACTCCCAAGATTTTTCACCAGGACCCTGGCATTGATATTTATATCTGCTGGTTGGGCGGCTCCGTTGATTGCCCAGGTCCCGAACGCGGAATACGCTCAGCGCCGGGCTCAGCTATTGACACACGGGTCCGACGGACTGATTCTACTTAAAGCTCGTTCATCCGAAAAGGAGATGGAGCAGCCCGGGTGGATTCAGAATGCATCTTTCTATTATTTTACCGGCCTCGGCGATCAGCCGGCTGCGATCCTCGTCCTTGACGGACCAGCAAACGAAACGCACTTATTCGTGCCGCCCGCACCGCTTTCTTTTGGCGTCCCGGTTGAGAACCTGAGTCAGACCCCTGGTGCGGAATCGGCAGCAAAATGGGGCCTGAGTACGGTACGCGCGTGGGAAGAATTCAGCGATTTTGTCCAAACGAGAATTCAGGACGGGGTAACAAAGTTTTATATCGAAAAACCACGGAGGAAGGAGCCTACAGGGACTCCGCCGGGCATGACCGCGGTTACGGGCCGCTATTTCTTATGGGAGCAAAGTCTGAACAAGTCCTTTCCAGAGGCTGATATCGAGTCGATCACACCCGCGATTGCAGAGATGCGGTGGGTTAAGTCACGCGCGGAGAGCGATATCCTCGCGAAAATTGCAGAGATGACTACCAGCGCACTGGTGGCTGGAATTAAGGCGGTCGAACCGGGGAAGACACAGCGCGAGGTGGAGGCTGCCGTACTGGCGGGGTGCCTTTTTGCCGGAGCCGAGGGGCCGTCTTTCTGGCCATTGACGATGGCCGGCCCGAACGCTCATCTCGCTACCGCCGTGCGCTCCTTTTATGATTATGAAAACCTTAACAGGACCATGCTGGACGGGGAGCTCGTTCGAATGGATATTGGTTGTGCCGCAGATAATTACGGCGGTGATGTGGGAAGGACAGTACCCGTTTCCGGCTCCTTTTCCGAAGAGCAATCACTCGCCTGGAATCTGCTCATTACGGGATATAAGGCCGGTCTGGCTGCCATGCGTTCAGGAGCTTCCGTTGAAGACGTGTCGGAGGCCAGTCGCGCGGCGATCCGTGCCATATCACAAAACACCAAAAATGCTGCCCAACGAGCGATCGCCGAAGCCATGCTGGACGAAACGTCTGGCGTATACTGGCATATTCACGGTGTTGGGATTGAACCCGGTGAGGCACCGGGGTCTTTGTTGTCGTCTGGCGTGGTTCTGGCGTATGAACCCATGTTTTCCTGGAAAACCGATGCGTATTATCTTGAAGATATGATTCTCATCACGGATGATGGCGCTGTGGTTCTGAGCGCAGGCCTGCCATACTCTTCGGCTGAAATCTCTGCCTTAATGGCGAATTGAGCCACTTGCGCAATGGCTCCGGAACGCTACGAAAAACCGATATTACGATGCATCGATCTATCCGAAACCTCAATTTTATTGCCGTCTCAAGTCTGTTGGCACTCACTGTAGCTTGGGCCGTTTCGGGTAGCTCGAACGCGCTGGCACAGGACGCCCAGGCAAAAGATGCTGAAACTCGAAACGTCGAGCAGCCAGCGGCCCTCACAGTCGACAGAATATTCGCGACTGCTGATTTTGCCACAGATCGTTTCGGCCCGTCGAAGTGGCTCGAAGATGGCTCTGGATTCACGACGTTGGAACAATCAACGAGTGTTAGTGGCGCTCTGGATATCGTTTTCAACAATCCCGCAGATGGAATGACTCGGATAATGGTGTCGGCAGCGACGTTAATACCTGCCGAGACCACGCCGGAAGGCAGCGCAGCACCGTTGTCAATTGCTGACTATTCCTGGTCCCCGGACGGCACCAAGCTCCTCATTTTTACCAATACCAAGCGGGTGTGGCGGCAAAATACGCGCGGTGACTATTGGATCTTGAATCTCGCCACGAACGAGTTACAACAGCTTGGCGGGGACGCTCCGGAATCAACGCTGATGTTTGCAAAAGTGTCTCCAGACGGACAAAATGCAGCCTACGTCCGGCAAAATAATGTGTATGTAGAAAACCTGGCGACAGGTGTCATTCGCAGTCTTACCTCGGACGGATCCACAACCATTATTAATGGCACATTTGACTGGGTGCACGAGGAGGAGTTTTTCCTCCGTGACGGATTTAGGTGGAGCCCGGACAGCCGGAAAATCGCATTCTGGCAGCTGGACGCGGAAGGCGTAGGCGAATTCCTGATGATCAATAATACGGACTCACTTTATTCGTTCACTATTCCCCTTCAATACCCCAAGGCCGGAACCACAAACTCCAGTTCCAGGATCGGAATTGTTACAATCAACACAGGTGCGACCATCTGGGTTAAAGACGATGATGACCCGCGAAACCACTACCTCGCGAGAATGGATTGGGCGAATGACTCAGAAGAGCTCATCATTCAGCATCTGAATCGTTTGCAGAACACCAACGAAGTGTGGGTGGCGAATGCAGAGACGGGGGGAGTAAGAGTCATCATGACCGATCGCGACGACGCGTGGCTGGACGTTGTGGATGACTTATTTTGGTTGGACGACGGGAAAACGTTCACTTGGGTGAGTGAGCGAGACGGCTACAGGCATGTCTATCTCGTTGACCGCCAGACAGGTAAACTCAGTCTGGTCACGGACTTCAGTAAGGATGTGCTCTCTATTCCTAAGATCGACCTCCAGAATGAACGGCTCTATTTTATCAGTTCATTTGATTCTGCGACAGAGCGATATCTATACATGAGCCCCCTGCGAGGTGGCGAACCTGTTCGACTTACACCCGGTGCCTTCAAAGGCTGGAACGATTATCAGATATCCAGCGACGGCGCGTGGGCCATCCATACGCACTCCACGTTTGGCTCTCCTCCTGTAATAAATTTGATCTCACTGCCTGATCATCAAGTCGTGCGAACGCTGGTGCAAAATGACCGGGTACGCTCGGCCGTCGCCGAACTTACACTCGGCGAAACATCCTTCTTTCAAGTTGACATCGGCGAAGGCGTAGCTCTCGACGGATGGATGATCAAACCTTCCGACTTTGACTCGACTAAGATTTATCCGGTTTTCTTTTTCGTATATGGAGAACCCTGGAGTCAAACCGTAACAAACCGCTGGGGTGGCGCGGGCACATTGTGGCACTACTTAATTGCAGAGCATGGATATATCGTCATTAGTATCGACAACAGAGGTACTCCAGGACCGCACGGGAGGGCATGGCGGAAGATGATTTACGGAGAGATCGGTACGATTGCTGCGGCTGATCAGGCGGCTGCGCTGGGCCAGATCAGCGAATGGCCTTTTATCGACACTGACCGGGTAGGAATCTGGGGATGGAGTGGAGGGGGATCCATGACGCTTAATATGTTATTCCGTTACCCGGATCTTTATCACGTGGGCATGTCCGTCGCGCCCGTTCCAGACCAGCGATTCTACGACACCATTTACCAGGAGCGGTATATGGGTCTTCCGCAGGACAACACCGAAGGCTATCGATTGGGTTCGCCGATCACATACGCCGACGGACTCAAAGGTAGTCTGCTGATCGTTCACGGTACGGGTGACGACAACGTGCATTATCAGGGAACTGAGGCATTGGTAAATAAACTTATCGAGGGCAATAAACGATTCGATATGATGTCGTATCCAAACCGGTCTCACGGAATTTATGAGGGCGCAAATACATCTCGGCACCTGCGAAATTTGTTGACGCGTTATCTGAACGAACATCTGGAAGCAGGTGGAAAATCGCCCGAGATCCGAACGGAAATCGTGCAGCCTGAAAACTAGGAGTACGGGCTAGGAATGCGGGTCAGCTACACGGGTCCCGTTCCAAACAGTAGAACACCCTAAAAGCAGCAGACTAACCCTTGAAATACATACTTGCTCTGGACCAGGGAACGACGAGCTCCCGCGCGATATTATTTGACCACGAGGGCAGGATCGTTGACGCGGTTCAGCGCGAGTTTGCTCAGATATTCCCGAAGCCCGGATGGGTCGAACACGATGCCACCGAGATCTGGGACACCCAACTTGCAGTAGCCCGATCGGTGATTGAAAAGGCGAATGTTTCCTCTGAAGACGTTGCCGCTATTGGAATCACCAACCAGCGCGAAACGACCGTGGTATGGGACCGGAAAACCGGGATTCCGATTCACAATGCAATAGTTTGGCAGGACCGGCGGACGGCGTCTTATTGCCAGAGCCTGAAAGATGCAGGAAAGGAATCGATGGTGTCTGAGAAGACCGGACTTTTACTTGATCCGTATTTCAGTGGGACCAAAGTCAGATGGATTCTCGAAAATGTTGAGGGCGCGCGGGAACGGGCAGAGGCTGGAGAACTTGCATTCGGGACGATCGACAGTTGGCTCGTGTGGAATCTGACGGACGGGAAGGCACACGTCACTGATGCCACCAATGCCTCCCGGACGTTGTTGTTTAATATTGAATCAGACCAGTGGGATACAGATCTGTTGCAGCTCTTCGACATACCGGCCTCGATGCTCCCGGAAGTGACCGAATCGAGCATGATTGTGGCCGAGACGGTGACGGCGATTTTCGGAATGCGAATCCCGATTTCAGGTATTGCCGGCGACCAGCAGGCGGCGCTTTTCGGGCAGGTCTGCACGAAGGCCGGGATGGTAAAAAACACATACGGAACAGGATGTTTCATGTTGATGAACACCGGGCAGGAATTGATTCGGTCTGGCAACAAACTCCTGACGACTATTGCGTGGAAAATCGACGGCAAGATCTCATACGCCCTCGAAGGAAGCGTTTTTGTGGGCGGGGCAGTTGTACAGTGGCTGCGGGATGGGTTGGGGCTGATCCACAGCGCGAGCGAGGTTGAGGCTCTGGCTCAATCCGTCGAATCCAGCGATGGCGTATATGTGGTCCCGGCATTTACCGGAATGGGTGCGCCGCACTGGGATCCGTTCGCACGTGGCTCGATTCACGGTATTACTCGCGGGACGACGGCTGCCCATTTCGCGCGTGCCTCGCTTGAGAGTATCGCCTTTCAGGTCGCCGATGTTATCGCGGCGATGGAGAAAGACTCGGGCCTGAAGCTGGTGGAACTACGCGTTGACGGTGGTGCGGCTGAAAACAATCTGCTGATGCAGTTTCAGGCAGATATTCTGGGCGTACCCGTTCTTCGCCCTGAGATTCTTGAATCGACTGCCCTGGGGGCCGCGTATCTGGCTGGGCTTGCGGTCGGGTTCTGGGATAATATCGAAGAAATCTCGGGGCATTGGCAGTTGAATCGCCGATTTGAGGCTTCGCCATCGAGTGACGATGTCGCCGTTCACAAAAAAATGTGGTCAAAAGCCGTACAGCGGTCGCTTCGATGGATTGAAGCAGGTGAAAGCGAATGAACAATTTTTCGTACTTCGTCCGACCCGTCCACCGAGTATTTGCCATTATTTTATTGGCCCTGGTCACGGCTTCTGGGTGCGGGGACGCGACAGACTCCGATGCCCCAAAATCCGATGCGCCAGAATCCGCCTCAGTCACATCCGACGCGCCAGGATCCGAGTCGCCGGTGGTCGAATTTGACCTGGAGGGCCACAGGGGCGCTCGTGGCCTCGCGCCCGAAAACACCATCCCCGGATTTATTGTTGCGCTTGATCTTGGCGTGACTACGCTCGAACTGGATGTTGTATTGAGTGCCGACACGATGGTGGTAGTGTCCCACGAGCCGTGGTTCTCTTCTACCATATGTACTTACCAGGACGGGACGGCAATCGAAAAGGACGAGGAAAAGGGCCTGAAAATCTCCGAAATGACATATGACGAGGTGGCCCGGTTCGAGTGCGGCCTGAGCCGACACCCCGGTTATCCCGAACAGATCCCGGTGCGCGCCACTAAACCGCTCCTGAGTGATGCGATTCGGGCGATTGAAAAACATGTCAACATGACTGCGAGACGCGAGGTCAGGTATAATATTGAGATAAAGTCCTCTCTCGAAAGTGACGGCGTCCATTATTCTTCCGTGGATGAATTTGCGCAAATCGTGTATCATGTTCTGGCCGAGCAAGATATTCTGGATCGAACGCTGGTTCAGTCATTCGATCCGCGTGCTATTGAGGCCATCAGGCTTCTCGACCGCGAATTACCTATTGCACTACTGGTCAGCAATGAATCGGGCCTGGAAGACAACCTGGCGCGGCTGTCGTTTGTGCCCGATGTATACAGCCCCAGCAAGGACCTTGTTGACCGGCAATTGGTCGACTCCGTGCATCGACTGGGCATCCGAATAATACCGTGGACGGTGAACGAGACCGAGCGCATGAAAGAGCTCATTGCTCTCGGCGTCGATGGGCTTATCACCGACTACCCGGACCGCGGCATGGCAGTGTTGGCTGCTCCGCCCGCGGATCAAACCTCCCACAAGTGAACAAAAGAGAAAGGAGAACGACACCATGACTCCATTTATCGCCGAATTACTCGGAACTGCACTGCTGGTCCTGTTGGGAAACGGTGTTGTCGCCAACGTGGTTCTGGACAAAACGAAAGGCCATGGGTCAGGTTGGATCGTGATTACAACCGGGTGGGGATTGGGCGTCTTTGTGGCTGTTTACGCCGTTGCAACCTACAGTGGGGCGCATATTAATCCCGCAGTCACAATTGGACTGGCCGCGGCTGGAAAGTTTGCATGGTCCCTGGTCCCGCTGTATCTCGCTGCCCAATTTCTGGGTGGCGCGCTAGGAGCCCTCCTCGTCTGGTTACACTACAAGCCGCATTTCGCCGAAACCGAAGATGCCGACTCGAAACTAGCGGTATTTGCTACAGGACCGGCAATTCGAACTCCGGCCGGGAATTTCATCGCCGAGTTGATCGGAACGTTCGTTCTCGTGTTTGGTGTGCTCAGTATCGCGACCCCGGACGTCGGCCTCGGCGCCCTCGACGCCATTCCGGTGGCGCTCCTGGTTCTGGTCATCGGCCTGTCGCTGGGTGGACCAACCGGTTATGCCATCAATCCAGCCCGCGATTTGAGTCCTCGGATTATGCATGCCATCCTCCCGATTCCCGGAAAGCGGGACAGTGACTGGGCGTATGCGTGGATCCCCGTCGCCGGCCCGATCGGCGGTGCGCTGGTGGCTGCGGCGCTGTACGGCTGGTTGTTCACCGGCTGAGAAGTCGAACCCACAGATCCGAAAGAAGTGGGAAGCGAGGTCAAATCCACAGATTCAAAAGAAATGGAATTAATACAGGGCAAAGTCCATCGAATACTGTCTGATGACCTTGTCGGCCTGCGGCACCAACGATTTATCGTAGACGTGTTGAAAGGAAGTCGGGAGGGGAAAACGATTCTGGTGGCTCACAATATCGACGTCGCACCGCGCGTTCCGGACCTCGAAATTGGAGAATTTATTACCGTCAAAGGGGATTACGAATGGAACGAACTCGGCGGTCTCATTCATTGGACCCATAAAGATCCTGATCAGCAGCGTGAGGGCGGCTGGGTCGAGTGGCGAGGAGAGCGTTATGAATAATCGTTCTGTGTCAATCGCTCCCGACGAACAAAATCTCGTACATTGAACCAGCGAAAGCCTCGAGAGATGCCCCGGAAATACGATGAAAACATGTTCGGTCGCCCGAAATCTATTTGTAGCTTTATTGATGTTGATGACGATGCATGAGAGCAATGCGCAGTCTACCCGATCGTCAACTGTCGCCGGTCGTTCAACCGTATACTCGCCGCGCGGGACCATTGCCACGAGTCATCCACTCGCAAGTGGCGCCGGATTAGAGGTTCTTCTGGAAGGCGGGAACGCGTTTGATGCCGCGGTTACGGCAGCCGCGGTACTCGGAGTTGTGGAGCCTCACATGACCGGTATTGGCGGGGACATGTTCGCGATTCTGTGGTTGGCTGAAGAAGAAAAACTCCTCGGCCTGAATGGAAGTGGACGTGCCGGGAGTCTGATGACGCTCGAGGAAATGGAGCGCCGCGGACACGATTCAGTTCCGATTGAAGGCTTCGAACCGATTACGGTGCCGGGAGCGCTCGCCGGCTGGGCGGAATTACTCAAGTCACACGGCACCATAACGCTCGCGCGTGCATTGAGGCCGGCGATCAGGCTGGCTAGAGACGGGTTTCCAGTGTCTCCGATTATCGCGGACCAATGGGCAGGGGAAATTGAAAAATTACGACGAAATCCGGAAGCTACGAGGGTGTATCTCCCAGATGGGCAACGCGCTCCGGTCGAAGGGGAGTGGTTTGTAAATGCGGATCTGGCTCGTACCTATCAGACTATCGCCACTGAAGGACCGGAAACATTTTATGGCGGAACGCTCGGCAAAACCATCGTAGATCACCTTGCCGAGAACGGTGGATTTTTAACGGTTGATGACTTGAAAAAGCATCAATCTGAGTGGATAAAGCCCGTGTCGGTGGAATACAAAGGATACAAATTGTGGGAATTACCACCCAATGGGCAGGGCATCGCAGCGCTTGAGATGTTACGAATCCTTGAGCCGTACGATCTGGCTTCAATGGGCCATAACTCTGCTCAATATTTACATTATCTGATCGAAGCCAAGAAACTGGCGTACGCTGACCTGGCTTATTACGTCGCTGATCCTGACTACATGAATGCATCGGTCGACGATTTGCTCTCAGATCGATTCACCATGTCCCGACGGGCAAAATTGAACGCGCGAGGCGCAGCCGAGCGCCCCGATCCTGGAGAATTGATCACCAAGTCTGATACGATTTATCTGTCGGCGGCAGACGAATACGGCAATATGATTTCGTTCATCAATAGTGTCTCGTGGGAATTCGGTTCGGGCGTCGTGGTGCCGGGTACGGGTTTTGTTCTGCAGAACAGAGGAACAGGATTTACGCTCGAACCGGGAATGGCAAATACGTTAGCCGCCGGGAAGCGGCCGTTTCACACGCTGGTTCCGGCGTTTGTGACGCGAACGGCGGAGGACGGGAGCGACGAACCATGGCTCAGTTTCGGAGTGATGGGTGGATCAATGCAGCCGCAGGGGCACATTCAGGTGCTTCTTAACCTGCTGATCTTTGATATGGATCTGCAGGAAGCCATTGACGCACCTCGCTTCCGGCACATCGACGGTCTTGACGTGGCGCTGGAAGCGCCGATCACCGAAGTGTCCAGGGCAGGATTGAGGTCGCTCGGCCATAATCTTATTGACTGGAATCCCCATTGGTTCGGCGGGGCCCAGGCTGTTATGAAACTGGAGCGGGGATGGGCGGCAGCGTCGGATCCGCGGAAGGACGGAATGGCCGTCGGGCATTGACCGGCGCCCCGAACAGTCATTTATTTCCGTTCAAACGTCCATCGTGCCAGCACCCTCGTATCTGGATCAACCACGATATTGAGAACTTCTTTCTCTACGGGTGTCGAACGAACGGATGGTTGTCCCGGGGCAATGCCGATTGAAATACGTTCGTACGACCCGTCTTTGTAGGATATTCCAAAGTCGACCGTCAGGTCAAACTCGTATTTCTCCTGGATCTGGGCCATAACGATTGTCAGCTGGCCGTCATCAACCGACCATGATCCCTCGAGTACGGGGACTCCGCCCTGGTACAGCCACTGCCCGAAAAATCCGCTCAGATCCAGACCCGATATTTCTTCCATGTGCCTGCGGAAATCACCCGTAAGTGCAGTCTTGTTCTGATATTCCGAGTAATAATTCCGGACACCCGCGTTGTACGCGTCGACGCCGATCATCTCCCTGAGCATGTGGAGTGTCCAGGCTCCTCTCTGGTACATCATCGCGCCTGAAATATCATCGAGATCGCCTAATTCATCACGGATAAGCTGAAAATCGTAGTCGTCTTCGTAGTAGGCGAATACACGGTCGCGTGAATTAATGAGTCCGTCGACAAAGTCATCCCGGCCGTTCGCATACTCGCGATATAGCAGCGTGTAATACGTTGCGAACCCTTCGCTCAGCCAGACATGATTCCATTCGTGTTCTGTCACTGAATTACCGAACCACTGGTGGGCAATTTCATGAATGATCACATTCTGCCAGCGTGTTGATCGTTCACCTGTTACCGATCGTTCGCCGTACGCGACCGCCGATGCCGCTTCCATCCCACCGCCAGTTGCTGCCGATACAAAATTGGCCAGCTTTTCGTACGAATACGGGCCAATCAGATCGCTGTAAAACGTAAGTACCTGCTTTGAAGGAACGGCAAAATCATAAAAGCCGGCGTCGCGATCCTGCCGGTAAACCCATGTCTGGATAGATTTACCATCAAAGGTATCCACGTACTGGACGGCAAATGGCGACACACCGACGACGTACAGCCATGTGGCGATCGGCACTGAATTTTTCCAGTGCGTTAGTCGATCACCGTTTTCCGTCACCGATTCTTCTATCAGTACACCATTGGAGATAACCTGCAGGTGTGCCGGTGCCGTTACGATGAGCTCATTCATGGCTTTCTCGTACGGATGATCAACCGTCGGCAGCCAATTTCTGGCTTTCGAAGACCAGTTGTCGCTGAAAAAGGAGTAATCACCGTATT
>SMXK01000095.1 GCA_004356265.1 Bacteroidota bacterium | reverse complement strand
GCTGACAACGCGATTTGATGTTCGCCGGTACTTTGTGCGGCTCTGTCGTCGCGAAAATAAAAAGGGCGTGTGCAGGAGGTTCTTCAAGCGTCTTCAAGAGAGCGCTGAACGCCTGCGGTGTTAACATGTGTACCTCATCAATGATGTACACTTTCATCTTCGCTCCCTGCGGTGGAATTCTGACTGATTCTATCAGATCCCGTGCATCATCAATTCCTCTATTCGATGCTGCATCGATCTCGATGATATTCAGATTTCGGCCCTGCTCAAAAGACAGGCAGGATTCGCAGTTGCGGCACGGTTCCGATTGATCGGTTCTATCGCTGAGCGTTGTGGTGCAATTGATGGCTTTTGCCAGAACTCGCGCGGCCGTCGTTTTTCCGACACCTCGTGGTCCTGCAAATAAATAAGCATGTGCCAGACGCTCTAATCTGATTGCGTTCTTGAGCGTTTCCGAAACGTGTCTTTGAGACACGATATCTCCAAACAGCTGCGGACGATATTTTCTTGCGCTGACGAGGTACGAATTTTGAGACATCGGTCTGCTGGATGATTGACCTCGTCCAAAACAAGCACCGGGCATACCCGGAAACGGCAGATTGAGGAGAGGCCTACTATTGGTAGTTCACACGAACCTGCAACATAACTGGAGAGGCTAATCGTTGCAAGCTCGAGCTGCCGCTCTTTTCCCGGGAATGCCCGAATCCTTTCAATGTCCGATTAACCGAAACGTTGTTTCAGTGATCGACCGGACGAGAGAAATACGAAAGTCATCGATTTCTGTGCTCGACAATGCGGCATCGCGGAGGCACGTAAATTCTGCGAGGTGAACCCTTGCCTGTATCAGCCAATGGAATTCTTCTTCTGAAATAGATCGTGAGGATAAAAGTTCAAACCATCTTTCGAGATCACTTCGACTTTCAAGCAGAAATGTCCACCCCGTATCTTTGATATTGTGCTGAAAAGACATCGAGTTATTTAAATACAATTTCTGCATTTGGCTCAAAATGGCGCTCAAGAACGGGTCCGGTTTCACGGGCCTAAGAATCGTCAACTGTGGGCGCACAGAATTTGATTCTCTCCCGAAAATACCGACGGATTGTTTTTCTACATTCTGCCTGATCATCCCAGCTAATTTTTCTTATTTAATGTTTTGACAGAGAGAAACGGATACCAACATTTCCTTCGCGCGATCACGTACATTCTTTTTTGGTACCCCGGAAAAATACTCTCCCCGGTACGGTACAAAAACGCAGATCCGGAGGCCAACGCGACACTAAGTAGCGGATCCTGACACTAATGCGACACTAGAGACCTGTGCGGAAAATCATTCACGTCGATATGGACGCGTTTTACGCGTCTGTTGAACAGCGGGACTACCCGGATCTCCGTGGGAAACCCGTCGCCGTTGGTGGATCGTCGAGGCGTGGCGTTGTTGCCGCTGCGAGTTATGAAGCGCGTCGGTTCGGCGTGTATTCGGCCATGTCATCTGTTGTAGCGGCCAAAAGATGTCCTGACCTGATTTTCGTCTCCCCTCGATTTGACGTGTACAAGGAAGTTTCAAAACAGATCAAGGAGATATTCAAGCGATACACAGACCTTGTTGAACCATTATCTCTGGATGAGGCTTACCTGGATGTTACAGATCCTAAAAAAGGTCCACCTTCCGCGACGCTGATTGCAGAGGAGATTCGTGCTGCTATTCGAGATGAAACCGGGCTAACCGCTTCTGCCGGTGTATCATTCAACAAGTTTCTGGCAAAGGTGGCTTCAGATTTTAACAAACCTGATGGCATCACGGTCGTGACCCCGGACGAGGCTTTCGAATTTGTAGACGCACTTCCGATTGAAAAATTTTACGGGGTCGGGCCTGTTACGGCTAAGCGAATGCATAACAACGGAATCAGGACAGGTGCTGATCTCCGAAAGCGGTCACTGGAGGACCTGACGTCCACTTTTGGGAAAGCGGGAAGGTATTATTATCGGGCAGTTCGGTGTGAGGATGACAGGGGAGTCCAGGCGCACCGCACGAGAAAATCACTGGGTGCTGAACGGACATTCGAGGATGACATCGCCGATTTAGACGAACTCCGTATTCGCATGCGTCACATCACTGAAAGGGTCGCAGAACGCATGGACAACGCCGGTATTATCGGGCGTACTGTAACGATCAAGATTAAATATCACGATTTTGATGTCACGACCAGACAAACCACCTCGCAGCAAACGATTTCAGGTGCACGCGAGTTGTATGAGGTTGCTGATCTTCTTCTTACGCACGCGCCGGAACCGCCTGCGCGGCCCGTCCGCCTGCTGGGCGTTACCATTTCAAGTTTACGCAAACTCGGCGGCGGTCCATGGCCCGAGCAGCTTGTCTTGGATTTTTCAAACAGCGATGGATCTGGCGACTGACGTGCGTGCGTCTGCTCGTTTCCCTGCGTTCCTTTCAGTGCGCCGCAACGCACCTTTCACCGATGGGCGCAACACCGTTCTGCCGTCATGACTACAGAATCGCGAGATGAAAAACAGGGTGGCCCGATTCTGATCTATTCCCTCGTTGCCCGACAGAACACTCTGGACATATTGATCACACGCCCGGTCTTTAATTTCTGATGCTTCGTAACGCGAGAGAAGCGACAGTGGAAGATGAAAACCCGATGCAGTCTGAACCAGAAGGGGTTCGTCATGGCTGATGTCGATGTGAAATCCGGAATTCAGAATTTCAGCAAGTGGCGCCAGGTTTGCGGAGGGTGCGAGCCGGATGTCTTTCCGTGTGTTGGATTTATCGATGTTTGTTTTTTTGACGTTTCTCATAATCTATGTTCGTCCTGTCTGCGATCGTTTGATTCCGTATCTGATTGATTCGGTTCTATGATACATAGAGGGATGTGACATCAATATGTCACACCCCGAAAAGAAAAAAACAACAGAGTCAGTCTGTGGGATTCACCGGTTGCGCCAAGCCAGGATGACCATATACACTGCGGTTATCCCAGTCAGTAATATCGCGCCAGCCAGAGAGGGCAAGGACAGGTATGCGGCGTCGGATCCATCTGTCATAATCAGATATATCCATTCGTCCAGCACAAGTGCAAGTCCGATTCCGAAAGCAGTGGTTAACACCCAGCGCTGGCGACCACCCGGCGATCTAAGTATCAGAGGCAGGCCTGAACCAATCAGTAACGCAGCACCCGTATATAAATGATGAATATTGAATCCACCCACGACAAAATTCAGGTCCGGGAATTTGTGCAGGACGACCCGCGTCAATAGAACGGTCCCCAGCATAGACATTAACATGATGCGCGCCGTTCGGGATGCGAATCTTTTTCGCGGTTTAGTTTCCATTCAAAATGTATTTATATGACGTGAGGATTGCCCTGTGTCAGCCATGTGACCAGTTATTCGGATCATCAGATTCACCGGGGGAGAGACCCAGTACATCGCCGTCAGTTGTACAGCCGAGGCCCAGCACGGTCCGGTTTGCGTATGCGAAGTACGCCGTCACCTGGTTGATTTCCAGAATTTCTCCATCTGAATATCCGCTGTTCCGCATTTTGTTTACATCCTCTTCCGTCATCTCCCACGGCGTCAGGGTGAGTGACTGCACGTATTCAAGTGCTGCTGTCTCTTGCACTGAGAACGGATTATCCGGAGAGCCTGCGACCTGATCCGCAGATATTGATGCCACAACGGTCCTTCCCTCCAGGGCTTTCCGGATCAAAGCTGCCCGATTATCATCATCCAATAAGCGTCGCAAACCTTCGAAGTGATGCTCCACGCAGTATTCGCATCTGTTTAACATGCTCGCATACGTACCCAGCGTTTCGAGCCACCATTTCGGCAAGTTATTCCCCTTGTGATGCAGCACGTTTTTATACAGGCGCATATGCCCGTCCAACGTGTGAGGCCGGAGGCTGTGAAGGGCAAGAATGTTGTCAATGTGGCCGTCAGGGCCTGTAACACGTTTATATGCGGTACGAAGAGTTCCTTCTGCCCGATCAAACGGAATGACTTTTATCCAACTCATTGAATATGGCAGGTTGTCTTTGTGTCAGATGAAAATCGATGGCGTAAAGTTGAAGGTATGTGCCACAACCGGCTGCGACAACTTTCAAAAATCAGTTGCAAATCACATGTCCTGTACATATGTTAAACATATAATAACAGAATTACTGACTTTATGTGTGATGCATGTGTATTGCCTGTATATCTCTCATTATCCTGCCTGGGCGCATGCCAGGCTTCTTCGACGGCGTGCACCGGTCGTAGTTGTTGCGGGTGGCCGCGTCGTTGCACACGCGTCATCAAGGCACCTGCGAGACATCCGGATTGGTGATCGCGCCGATCGGGTAGAACAATTGTCTCCCGAGGCCATCATTCGGGTCAGAGACACCGAGCTCGAACGTGCGTGCTGGGACGATGTTTTGCGTGAAGTCAACGGAATTACCCCGTTTATCGCCCAGTCTGCTCCTCCGTTTTTGTATTTTTCGGGGGCCAGATTCGCAGATGTACGCGCGCTGGCTGTTCGGTTGCGCGCGCGGATGGGACGGGGTGAAAACCGGTCTGCTGCACAACTGGCAGCCATCCGATCTGTCGAAGGCAATGTGATTCAACTTCGGCCGAGGCGATGGGCAGCGTTTTTACGTCGGTTTGATGTGAATCATCTGGCTGAACTGGATTTTTCCGATGATATGCTGGAGCAGCTCAGGTTATTCGGATACACAACGCTTGGTGATATTCTATCACTTACCGAGCGGCAGCTGGGGTCGCAATTTGGCCCCGATGGTCGGCGTCTTTTTGAAATGGTTCACCCGGACAGCGATGGCCGAATAGCTCTTTATACACCGCTACCATCTATTGAGGAGTGGCATGAATTTGAAGATTCAGTAGCACTCGAGCCGGGCATTCTGGAGCCTGTTATTCGGGATTGTATTGACCGGGCGTGTAAGGAACTGGGGGGGTATCGATGCCAGCGTGTTCAACTGGGATTGCAGCTGGCACACAAGTTTGAACCGCGTTGGGAGGGGCGGGTGCTTTCAATTCCGCGTAACCGGCCGGATACACTTTTCAGGCTTATTGCACCGTTATTGCAGGATCTGCTTCTGAAGTTGTATGGGACGGTTAGCGGCGACAGTGTTATGGGAATTGGTGTCCGGTTTGAATCGCTTCGCCACCCGTCCATTCAGCAGGCGGCTCTATTTGAGGAACGGCCGGCCGTACAGGGTGCTGTGCGGGGCGTTCACCGCCGTTATCCGGGGTCAGTGCGCCAGGCAACGATTAAGCGGCATGTTTTATTTGAAGAAGATGAGGTCGTGTTTAACGTACTACAAGCTTGACGTATTACAGGCGGCGGATAAGAATATTTCTCCATCGAACCTTAATGCCGCCGCCGTCGTGAATCTGCAGGGCAATGCGGCCTTTCGCCGCTCCGATCGTGGCGTCGGTTATTTCAATCATTTGTTGTCCGTTCAGCCAGGTGACAACATGGTCCCCGACGGCCCTGATCTTCATCGTATTCCACTCGCCCTCTTTCAATGCTTTCTGGGCTTCGTCGTCAGGCTGAATCAACCATCCACGACCATACGATTCGTAGATACCGCCGGTATTGGAGCCCGGCGGGGCTACTTCTACCTGCCATCCTTCAACACGTGTACCATGCACCCATGATCGGAAAAAGACGCCGCTGTTACCGTTCGATTCCTGAAGAAACTCAAGCGTGAGTTCAAAATCCCCGAAGACCTCATCCGTGCCCAGATATCCATACTGAGCATCCGGTCCGCTCTCGCACACCAGCTCACCGTTTTCGACGTACCACTTTTCGGTGCCGTAATTAATCCACCCTGACAGATTCCGGCCGTTAAACAGGGCGTACACCTCACCAGGGACAACGCTTTGGGCAGTAGCAGAGCCACTGGAGAGGAGCAGGATGCTCCCGAAAATTGTCAGGTAGGAATAAATGGTATTTTTCACACAAATGGACTTTTACATTGGAGAATAGCGGGATCGCGCATCAGGTCGGTAATCTACTGCAGCCGGGCGATTACGTAAAGCATTAGCGAGCGTTCGTAGCTCGGAACGGGATACGGGAACAGAACGAGAGTTGCGGGCTTTTTCGCTCGCTCGCGCACCCGTAAACTGCCGATTTTCTGATGGACTTGTTTTCAACAACGGACTGGATCAGTACGCTCGATATTCTCGCGGCGGCGCAGGGTATTTTTCTGGCCGTCTTACTAGTAGGGCGCAGCGTGAACCGTGTGGCCAATTTGTATCTGGCGCTGCTAATGATCGTCTTTTCAGTGGATCTTCTATCCGCCGCCTATTTCATCGAAGGGTATGACGCGAAGTGGCCTCACCTGATGGGCGTGGACGTAGTAACTGGTGTTTTATATGGGCCCCTGTTGTACCTGTATGCACATGCCCTGACAGGTATGCGCGGTGCTTTTCATCGGAGGGATCTCGTACATTTTCTACCATGTCTAATCTTGCTGGCTGTGTTGGCGCCATTTTATATGCAGTCTGGAGAGGCCAAATTGCTATTTCGGGCCGATCCTTCTTCTTCTGGCTGGACAGGAATTATCGAGGTGATAGGATATGGAAAGCTCGTGTACGGCCTCGTGTATCTGGTACTGATGTTTTATCTGTTGAGGTCGCACAGGCGCCAGATTCAGACCCAATATTCCACGTTGGACAAGGTAAACCTGGCGTGGCTGACCCGAGTTCTAATCGGTGGATTTGGGGTATGGGTAGTCGCTGCAGTTGCTCAGATTGTGTGGACCTGGCAGGGTCCCGGAAATGATCCGGTCGAAGGGTTCGGCGGATTTGTATCCGTATTTATGGTCATTCTGGTATATAGCATTGGGTACCTCGGCCTTCGACAGCCGGAAATATTTCAGGGCGTTCGTGCCGCGAGTAATGACCTGGCAGTGGTTCACGATGGGAGCCTGCTGATTATTGACGAATCATCCGAACCGGAGGGTCCAGCTGTTACTTCTGTTGAATCCTATTCCCGATCGGGCCTGAGCGAGGAGAACAGAGATCGGATACACGATCAATTGGTCACGGTAATGGAGGAGGATGCACCGTTCAAAGACCCCGCCCTGACGCTTCAGCAACTGGCTAAAGTTGCCGGACTAACCGTTCACCACGGCTCGGAAGCGATTAATCAATCGGCGGGGAAGAATTTTTACGAATTCGTAAACGGATACCGGGTGGAGGATGCCAAATCGAGGCTGATGGATCCGAAATTTGATCGGTTAACGGTACTTGCAATTGGGATGGATGCGGGATTCAATTCAAAATCGACCTTTAACTCTACATTCAAGAAATACACAGGTCTCACCCCGTCTGCTTTTAAACAGACCAGACAAGCTTAGAAAGAGGTCGCATTGAACAGAAATGGGTCCGAACCGGTCGGCTCGGGCGATTTGGGCCACAGGAATTCAGATTTTCGCATTGATAATTGTCCATTGCTCTGAATATCCAGCCTGATGCCCCGTATTTTTTCAGTACTCGTTTTTATAATTTTGACCTGGTGCCCGTCGTCAGTTGAAGCCCAGGAATACAAAATCGGTTCGATCGCAGGATCGATTGTCGATGCAAACACACTCCTGCCCCTTTCCGGTGCTACCGTAACGCTGAATCCTGCGGGTACCGGTCTCGTCACGTCGGAATCAGGTCAATATATTTTCGCCGGCATCCCAGTCGGCACCTACAGTCTCGAAATTCGGTATCTGGGATACGAGGCCATAAAGATCTACGACGTCGTTGTTCGTGTCGACAGGACCACTTCCTATTCAATTGCCCTTAAAGAACAGATACTCGAGTCGGGCGAAGTCGTGGTACACGGTGGATCGTATACCGTGAGGGCCGACCAGGAGTTGAGTGTAACCGTTTTTGGGGCGGAAGAAGTCAGGCGGGCGCCGGGCTCAGCCGGGGATGTAAGCCGAATTCTTGGTGGATTGCCCAGCATCACAAAAGTGGACGACACCAAAAATGCGCTTATGGTGCGCGGTGGAAGCCCTTTTGAGAACGGCTTTTATATCGACAACATCCAGGTCCCCAACATCAACCATTTTCCTACCCAGGGTTCGTCGGGCGGTGTGCTTGGGATGGTAAACGTAGACCTGCTTGAATCAGTGGAGTTCAGTGCCGGTGGATTCAGCGCAGAATATGGGGATCGCTTATCAGCGCTTGTTGATATACGTCTTCGGGAAGGAGACCGTTCAGGATTCAAAGGACAAGCCGATTTTAGTCTGTCAGGTATTGGAGGCGTTTTAGAGGGGCCACTCGGTCAGAAAAAAATACGCAACGGTTTGACTGCACCGCGTGGTTCATGGATGATTTCTGTACGTCGCAGTTATCTGGATTTTATTGTCAACACATTCTTCGAAGAGGAAGCGTCGACGGTTCCAATATACAGTGACGCGCAGGTTAAGATTGTCTATGATCTTAGTCCGGCACATTCACTTACAGTAATTGGACTGTTCGGATTGGACGAGAGCGAGGTTGATCGCGAAGGCGCTCT
>SMXK01000094.1 GCA_004356265.1 Bacteroidota bacterium | reverse complement strand
GAATCCGGTTCAAAAGGGCCTCTGGTCCGTCTTATGTTCAGCAGTTTATTGAAGATGTTCTGCCCTTCGAGCTGACCGACGCTCAGAAAAATGTCACTCGGGAAATTTTCGCAGACATGGAATCCGGTAATCGGCTGAATCGCCTTCTTCAAGGGGACGTGGGCAGCGGGAAAACGGTGGTTGCTGTTGCTGCCATGTTACACGCGCTCGACAACGGATATCAAAGTGCGTTTATGGCACCCACAGAAATCTTGTCGGAACAGCACTATAAAAATCTGCAAGTCTACTTTGAGCCACTGGAAGTCCAGGTTCGGTTGCTGACGGGTGGAATGAAAAAGTCACGGCGCGACGAGATTCTCTCTGGGTTGGTCTCGGGTGAGGTATCTATTGTGGTTGGAACCCACGCGGTCATCCAGAAAGGGGTCGAGTTTAAACGACTGGGCATGTGTGTGATCGACGAGCAACATCGTTTCGGCGTGATGCAACGCGCCTCGCTTTCGGGCAAGGGAAAAACCCCTCACATCTTGTTAATGACGGCTACTCCGATTCCGCGGTCACTCGCCCTGACCGTGTACGGCGACCTGGATGTGAGCGTAATGCGGGAAAAACCACCCGGTCGGTATCCAATTCATACTATAAGCAGGTTCGAAACTGCGCGAGATGAGGCATATGGAATGATGCGCGAACATCTCAGCGACGGCAGGCAGTGTTATGTGGTCTATCCGCTGGTCGAAGAAAGTGAAAAGTTAGATCTTGCCGATGCAGAAAACGGACTCGTTCAAATTCGTGCGTCCTTTCCGGACCAGAGGGTAGACATTATCCACGGTCGGATGAAAAGTGACGAAAAAGACAGAGCTATGACCGGTTTCTCTTCTGGAGAAACTGATATCCTTGTGTCCACCACGGTGATTGAGGTAGGCGTGGATGTGCCAAATGCATCTGTCATGTTGATCGAGCACGCGGAGCGGTTCGGCTTGAGTCAGTTGCACCAGCTCAGGGGCCGGATTGGTAGAGGACCGAACAAAAGTCTCTGCATTCTGCTCGCCTCTTTCAAGCAGTCGAATGTCGCGAAAACAAGGCTCCGGGCGATGGTTGACACAGATGATGGATTCCGAATCAGCGAAATAGATCTGAAACTGAGGGGTGCTGGCGATTTTTTCGGGACGCGGCAGAGCGGCCTGCCGGATCTCAAAATTGCAGACATCGTGGAAGACGCGGAAATTCTTTTTCAGGCCCGCGACGTGGCGAACAAGCTGATGGGGCGTGATCCAAAACTATCTGACCCTGAGCACGCGCTGCTTTCCTCTTATTTCAAGACATTTTACGCTTTCTCCAAAATGAAACTGTCGAGGATCGGTTAGGGCCGATTAAGAACCCCTGAGAGTGATCCCCGAGTCGCTGGAGTGAACCCCGAACCCCAAGTCTGGGCCGAGCGAGACCCGAGTCCCGGACTTACCTGACGTAACTTCCGGAATTAATATCGATCGACGTGCCTGTCGCGTGGTCGGCGAGTCCGCTTGCGAGGAGGAGTACCATAGGCGCAACATCCTCAGGCAGGGCCATCCCTTCAAGAGCATTGTCTTTGGTGAGGAATTCTTCCCCATAAAGCTCGATGCCTTCCTCCGCCATGTCCGTCCGGACCCATCCCGGAGCTATCACGAATGACACGATTTTTTCTCGTCCGTACGCCCGTGCAATTGTACGGCTCATCGAAACGATACCGCCTTTCGATGCCGCGTACGCAACAAGATCTTCCGTATCGCCACGAAACGCTGCTCGAGATGCGATATGAATCATTCGGCCCCCTGTCGGATCATTCTGCCGGAAGGCTTGGATCGCACGCCGGGACAAGAGCCCTGAAGCGCGCAGGTTTACGGCCATCGTATAGTCCCAGTCTGCCGCGTACGCCAAGACATCTTTCGAAATCGGGCTTTCCACAGCGACACCGGCATTGTTGACTAACACATCCAATCCACCGAATGCCTCAAGCACGTCGTCAAAGAGTTTCTCCGTAGCAGCAATCTCGTCGAGGGGAGCGCCGAACGTCATGGCTCCACCGCCGATATCTGATGCAAGATTTTCCGCAGCCTCGCGGCTCCGACCATAATGAACGGCAACACGTGCGCCGGCTTCTGAGAATGCACGGCATAAAGCACTTCCAATTCCTCGACTTCCACCGGTAACCAGAACACGTTTTCCTGAGAGGTCGATCCTCATTTATTTCTCCAGAGTGGTACCGACGAACAGGCTTCTCCGAACATCAATTTACTGGCCACGCTTTGCAATCGATTGGTTACGTCAGCGTACGCGGAAACAGGTACAACTCCCGAATTGCATCCTTTTATGACAACAATCCGGTCCTGAAAATCTGAAAAATCAAACGACGCCAACTTCGCGGCGAAAAAGTTTGACGCCAAAACCTCCTTTCTTCCAACGGCGGAAGAAGCGGCGATGTTTTTTAATTTTGATACTATGAGCATGTACGCCCACGTTGGAATGATGGTGTCTACGGAGCAATAAATGGCCACGTGCTGGTCGTTAAACGATTCCCAGTCGAAAGCACGTACCGCATCCCTGAAATCGCGCTCCCGGACAATCACACCCTGAAATAAAAATGGTGCGAAGTCAAATTCAACAATTTCTTTTCCATCCCATAGATCCTCCAGGTTGAACGTATCGATGGCGCTGT
Source organism: Bacteroidota bacterium (assembly GCA_004356265.1). Classification (GTDB taxonomy): domain Bacteria; phylum Bacteroidota; class Rhodothermia; order Rhodothermales; family UBA10348; genus N075bin62. Next base: position 2,570 of record SMXK01000094.1, on the reverse strand, counting down.
TTTCAACCCGGTTGACAATCAGCCCGTCATCTTCAGGTTTTGAAGGAACTGTTCGGTTTGCGGCCGATTTCGCAATTTTGTCGGAGAGTGAATTCATGGTCACGTCTGATTGGAAACCTGCAACACAGCGTTAAATTTTACAAAGGAATCGCAGTATTTGACGATATCATTCACAACACGATCCATATCCTCCTTTGTCGTTGTTCGACCCATACTGAATCGTATGGTACCGTTTGACTGTTCCATGCTCAGGCCATGAGCAACCAGAACGTGGCTGGGTTTTCCCTCTCCGGTGGAGCACGAGCTGCCGCTCGAAACCGCAGCAATTCCGATGGTAGACATCATAATAGATGCATTTGATACCGGAAACGTGACATTGGACGTTTGAGGCAGGCGTTCGGCGGATTCACCGTTGATTATCACGCCGGGCACGCGCGCTTTCAGGGCGGCTTCGAAGTTGTCTCTGAGCTCAGCGAGCCTTTTTCGATCCGCGGCCATACGAGGTTCACAAATCTCGGCCGCTGCGCCAAGGCCCACGATTCCCGGAACGTTTATCGTACCTGCCCGCAGCCCGCCTTCGTGCGCTCCACCGTGAATCAGGGGAATGCAGCGTAATGGCGGACTGGATTTTCTAACGTACAACGCTCCAACGCCTTTCGGCCCGTAAAATTTATGAGCTGAGCAGGCCAATAGATCTATTCCGTCAACACTCACGGGTATTTTACCTACTGCCTGGGTTGCATCAGAGAGGAGCAGGGCTGGATGGTCAGCCAGGATCTTTGTGATGGTATCCATTGGATGCAGGACACCCGTTTCATTGTTCGCCCACATCAAAGCCACTAGAATCGTGTCGCTTCTGAGGGCATTTTTCAAATCGTCAGGACGAATCTGCCCCGAATCGTCGACAGGCAGATACGTAATTTCGAAGCCGTCTGCCTGTAAACTCTCACACGACGCAAGGACAGCTTTGTGTTCGGTCTCACACGTTATGATGTGTTTTCCTTGATTTGCATAAGCCTTTGCAACACCTTTAATAGCGGTGTTTACGGCTTCGCTCGCTCCACTTGTAAATACAATTTCATCCGGAGTTGCTCCAATAAGTGATGCGAGCTGCTCGCGGGCGATATTGGCGGCTTCGTCAGCGGCCCAACCGAATTGGTGACTCTGGTTGGACGGATTTCCATATTGCTTCAGAAAGAATGGAATCATTTTGTCGACCACATCGGCCTCTACCGGCGTGGAAGCATTGTAATCAAGGTATATCTGTTCACTCATACGGGACTGACCATTCAAATCAAGTAAGACTGTGAAGATACTACTACAACGTCGACGGTATTACAACGAGTCGATATCCATCCAACGAGGCTGAAAATAGCGTGTTTCTACTACACGAGGATCTCACAATTCTAAAAATCGATCGTAATGCCTGCCAGGACGGTTCTTGGCAGGCCTGGTCTCACGCCAGCCGGCCTGCGTGCGACAACATACACGGCGTCCGTTACATTTCGCAGGGACCCGAACACGCGGACGAATCGAGATAAATTAGCCCCTCCTGACAGGTCAACGACGAAATGTGGGTCCGTTCTGTCGGCTGCGGCTGGTGAACCGTTGCCGGCCACGGTTCTCATCTCGCTCACGTACGACGTCGCAATCTCCACCTCGAATCTTTTTCCTTCCAGTCCGGCTCCAATGGAGAATTGATCTGGTGAGATATATGGAAGGTAGTCTCCCTTAGAGACAGAGCCCCAGGGTGTGTAACTGCTTTTGAATGATGAGTTGAAGATCGCGGTGGTATGAGTATATGTGATGGTCACAGGGACCGAAAACCGCCAGCCGGTGATTGCGCCGAGATTGTATGCCGCGGCAAGCTCAACGCCGTACACATCGGCGCCTCCGCCGTTGAACAGGTCGCCGGAGCCTGTACCACCTGATGCTGCAAGATCTACGCCGAGCAGGTTCGTGTAGTCGTTCTCGAAAATGGTGAGTTCCGAGGTGAACAAATTGGACGAGTGCCTGATGCCAAGCTCATAGTTGACACTGCTCTCGGGCATCGTTCCTTCTTTCGACCCCGGGGGCGAAAATCCTTTGTGAATGCCTGCGAAGATTCGTGTCGAGGGCCCAAGCACAGCCGAAAGCCCGATGCCAGGTATGAAAGCGTTAATGGTATTTGTGCGGCCGGTCATATTTTCGCCTGTTCTGCCCGGATCATTTTCCCCGTAATCGAGCCGCTCCTGTTGTACGCGTTCATACCGAATCCCTGGAATGATCTTAAATCGACCAAAGGGTGTTTCTTGTTGAATGTATGCCGAGAAGGCATTCGCCGATTCTATTCGATTGCTGTCGGTCCCGGGGACGCCCCGTGCAGCAAGCGACATGCCTGAGCTCGTCATCGTGTAGTCATCAACCCACTGAAACCGGTCCATCTCATCGTAATGCAGTCTCGCTCCAACATTCAAATGATGTGATACACCGAATGCATGAAAGTCGACGAGAGCAGTTGTTTGTAAACCCCTGGACACATAATCCCGGTTGTTCGCCTTCACCTCCAGTCTGTTATCTCCATTCCGATT